>CAZJYV010000001.1:0-34611 GCA_964550295.1 uncultured Clostridium sp.
TCCGCCATAAGAACCCTGTATTTTGTCATTTGTGCCCTCCTCATCCCCAATATATTGGGGTATTTTGTCATCACCATAAGGATAGCACCGCATTTTCCGCAGCGTAAGGGAAGTAAATTAGCTTCTTTTGCCGTATTTTAGGTGCGTTTATGCGATATATGTATAATCGTTTGGAAAATTCTCAACCGGTTGTTGACAAATGATGCGCAACGCGATTAAATGACTTGTCACACGATGGATGAACTCTATATTGGCATGTTGAGCTTTCATAAGGAGAACGGATATGGGTTATGTTTTTGAACAGGGAACCGCTGCGGATGTGGATGCCGTGCTGGCGAATATCGACGCGGCGCGCGGCAACGGTTCTGCGGATTGGGACGAATATTATCCCACGCGCGAACATGTTGATGAGGATGTTAAAAACGGCGCGCTGTACCTGCTGCGTGCCGAGGACGGCTGCGTCGCTGCGAGCATCGCCGCATATTACGACGATGCCGAATTCGGGCAGGAGAGCACGGTCGAGGGCTGGGCGGAAGCCGCGCACACCGTTTCCCTGTTCCGCCTTTGCGTGAGCGCCGGTTTGCAGGGCAGAGGTGTTGGATTTGCGATGATGAATCATATACTTGACGCGGCGCGTGCGCAAGGCTGCAAAACGGCGCGGCTGCTCGCGAGCGAACAGAACGAGGCGGCAAACCGCTTGTATCGCAAGCTGAACTTTTTTTCTCTCGGGCGCGTCTGGCTTTATGACTGGTGGTTCATTGCATACGAAAAGGCGCTGTAAAACAGCGGCAGCAAAACAAAGGACACATCGGAAACGCGGTTCCGATGTGTCCTTTTTGTCGTATGCGCTTTGTATTGCCCGGGAAATTCCGCCGTTTATCGACCGGATACGGCGATCGTCAGGGACAATCCCACACGAGCGGCGAGGTGTCGAGTTTTTCGTAGCGGGAGAGGAAGTCATATAGCACCCTCGCAATCCGCTCCACGCCGCCTTCGGAGTCGCTTTCGATGTTCAGCGGCATCAGCGGTTCGTGCAGGGACATGCGCAGCAAAAACCATCCGTCCCCGTGTGAGGCGTTCGCATTGACGCGGAGTCCCTCAAAGTTGTCCGGAGCGATGGAAAATCCCTTCGTGTTTTGTATATGCTGAGTCAGGTCCTCGATAATCTGCTTTCCGTATGCGGCAAAATCGTCCGCCGAGAGCGCCATGCGGCACTCCCTGCTTTCGCACGGCTCCGCGAGTCCGTCGATCAGGTGGGATAACGCGTGTCCCCGACGCTTTGCGCGCGCGAGCTCGATCACGAGCTTCACCATCAGGTATGCGCCGTCGTCAAGAAAAAAGTTCTCTTTGAGCGCGCCGTGGCCGGAGGTTTCCATCGCGACCTGCGCGTCCTGCCCCTGTGCGTTCAGGCGGATTGCTTCGTCGATCACGTTCTTGTATCCCCGCTTGAAACGGCGGTGAACGCCGCCCCGGGCGCGGATAAAATCCGAAAGTCCCGTTGAGGTGATCGAATCGGTTACGATGGTCGTTCCCGGATGGTCGCGCAGTTCGATTGCGGCGATCATCGCGATGAGCCTGTTGCGGTTCAGTTCTCTTCCATCCGGCAGCACAGCGCCCGCGCGATCGACATCCGTATCGAATAGGATGCCCAGTTCCGCTTCCGCATCCAGAACGGCGTCGGTGATGAAGGTCATCGCCCGTTTGTCCTCTGGGTTGGGGGCATGGTTCGGAAAGCGGCCGTCCGGCTCCAAAAACAGGCTGCCGCGCGTGTTCGCGCCGAGGGGATTGAGCACATCAGCGGCAAAGAAGCCGCCCGCGCCGTTGCCGGCATCAACGATGATGTGCAGCCCGCGCAAAGGTTCGTCGCCGAGGTTTGCGCCGGCGATGATCTTCTCGCGCAGCATTTTGGCGTAAACGCCCATAAAATCAGCTTCCAGAACGGCGCCTTTGCGTTCAGCGGGTGCATGACCCGTTTGTGCGCGGGTCAGCAGGGCGGTGATATCCTTTTTATCAAGGCCGCCATCCCGGGTGAAAAATTTAAAGCCGTTTTTTTCAAAGGAAAGGTGGCTTGCCGTGATCATGACGGCACCGTCAAAACAGTATCCGTCCGTAACCGTCGTCATGAACATGGCGGGGGTTGTCGCAAGGCCGACATCCGTCACCTCTGCACCCGCCTCGGCAATGCCTGCGGCAAGCGATGCCGAAAGCGCGCCTCCGGAAAGGCGCGTGTCACGGCCTACGGCAATCCGCAGGGCAGCGCACGGCTCATCCAACCGCTCAGCCAGCCATGAGGCGAACGCGCCGCCGATGCTTTGCGCAGCCTCCCCTGTGAGATCGACCTCTTTGCCGCCCTCGAGGGGAATCGCCGTGCCGCGGATGTCGCTTCCGTTTTGAAGTTTCAGGAAATCACGCATGATTAACACCTCCCGATTTATTGTAAAGCGTCTTACTGTAAAACGATTTACTACCTATCGGCAGCAGAAATTGCAGTACATGCACATCAGCCACGAAATGAGGAAGCCGCCGCAAAGGCGGTTCATGCTCAAAAACGGGGCGGAAAAATCGCGTCCGTAGGCCGCGTACCGACTGCCGGGGTTTTGGAGTTCTTCGAGCAGCTCGGCGTAAGCGGCGTTACCGGGATCCATGCCGAGCGCCCGCTGCGCATGCTGGATGGCAATGATCTTGTTGCCTGCGCCGTTGTTTGCGACGGCGCTGTAGTAATACCACAGGGCGTCCCGCTCGCGGATACCCGCGAGCACGTTGAGCGCTTCCTGATAATGGCCAAATGCAATGTAATTGCGCGCGGCGTTCATGCGCGGGTCCGCGCTTTGCCCCTCGTAGCCGCCGCTCTCCCACGCGCTCCGATAGCCCCCGGAACCTCCGCCGTAGCCCGCGGAACTTCCGCCGTAGTTTCCGGAATTCCCGCCGTAACCCGCTGAGGAAGCGCCGCCGCCGTTGATAATCTGGTCGTAGGCTGTGTTGATTTCTTTCATGCGCTGCTCGGCGCGCTTATCGCCGGGGTTTGCGTCCGGATGATAGGTTTTGGCAAGGCGTCGGTAAGCCTTCTTCACCTCGTCGTCCGTCGCGGTGGTCGGCACCCCAAGCACCTTATACGGATCGGTGATCGGCATTCGCACGCCTCCTTTCCCATGCGCGTTTGAGCTCAAAGCGCGCCCATATGCCGGAGTATATCACATTTCGCATGAGCATGATATCCTCAACCAGCGGCAATTTCTCGAATTCTGTCGCGCATTCGTCCATGAGAACCTTGAGGATGGCCTCGCAGCGGCCGTCGAAATCCGGCGCGGCAAAGTCTGCCGCAAGCGGATTGAAACGCCTGTGGCGTATATCTTTTTTGCAGTCCTCCCAAGCGTCCATCATATAGATAAACCGGCCCAGAGCCGTTCCAAAGGCTTGCAGGCGCGGTGTCCAGCGATCCTCGTGCGGCGCGAAAATCGCCGCCGTAATCTCGCCGAAGCTTGCGGCCGCGGCGTCCGCGGAGGCATGTTCACTGCGCTCGACGGCCTGCAGTTTGGAGAGCGCGGCGCCGATCGCTTCGCATTGACGCGGCCACAGCGAAACCACGGCGTCATACCGTCTGCGCAAAAAGGCCGCCTCGGCAAGGCGCGCGAGGTTGCGCTCATCCCGCCAGTCGTCCAGACATTTGTGGTAATAAAGCGCGATGGTCATATCCGCGGCGTAAGCGGTAAAGGTGCTCGTTTCATGTTGACGCGCGCAGAAAGGATGCGCGGCGCAGCGCGCGGCGCATGCATGCTGCTCAGGTTCGTAAAGCGAATCGAGCAGCAGCACGAGAAAGACGAAATCATAGTTGAGCGCCAAGCGCGCGCATGTTCCGTGCCGCGTTTTGAGCGTTTCGCAAAGGCCGCAGTAAGCGGCCCTGTAGCGCTTTTCCTGCTCAGGACTTAAATCATGCTTATTGACCGTTACATATCCGAACATATCAGCTCCTTCGAATGAAGGAAGTGCCGCACTTGGGACAGATGACGCGGATTTTTCCCTTGCCGCGCGGCGTGCGCACACACTGGCCGCACCCGGGGCATTTGAAGAAGCGATGGGATTTCAACTGCTTGACATGGGCGAACTCACGCCTGAAAAACCCCTTGACCGTATCGTGAAGATTGAGATATTTTACGTTTTCACGATAGCGTTGGGTGACATTTTTGGAAAGCATGCGCCAATAGCAAACGGCCATCAAGGCGAGGGCGACCCACCAGAAAACACCGCCTGCGATCCCTGCGCCTGCGGACTGCAAAATCACGGCGAGGATGAGCGCGATCAGCGCCGCGAATGAAAGGGCGCGCGAAAACTGGTCAAACCCGTTTCGCCCCTGCATAAACCGTTGGATGCGCTCCCTGATATTCATGTAAACCGCCTTGTATGGATATCCGGCTTCCGAAACGCCGCCTGAAAGACGCCTGTGCCGGATCCGAAATAATAATTGCGCATCTATAATTTACGACGGTTGTGCATGCAACGCAAGGGCGCAGATGTGACAAGATTTCAAACAATCCCGCGTGCCCGTCTGCCGCCCCGCAGAAAATATAACGGAAAAAGGATTTATTTTCCTGTGTATATTGTAATTAATGAATGGTTGTGCAATAATTTAAACAATGGATCAATATCCGTTTGAATGATCTTATTCATGCAGTTCTTCGGTTGGAGATTGATAAGCAATGGAAGATTCGGTCCGGGAAAGACCGGTTGTCAAACGCCGGATCTTGATACGCGTTATCGCGGTCGTTCTTGTGGTAGGCCTGATCGCGACAGCGGGGTTGATCGAAGCGAGCAGAATCGTTTTTGGCGATGTCGCAGGCGCGAATGCCGCTGAGCAGGATGCGGCGGATTACATAGAAAACACCACGGAATATCTCGGCGCGCCGCTCACCCAGCGCATGGCGAACGTGCTTTATTCCTACCTGAGGGAACCTGTGACATACGCGGATCATTATCTGCGCATGTCGCTTTCGATATCAAAAGGCGCGTATTCCGACGCGGCGGAAAGCTGCGCCCGGTGCATTGAATTGTGGAACGATGAAGATCAGCCCCTGTCGGAACTTTGGACCAGACTCGCCTGTCTCGATGCGCTGCTGGGCGACTACGAGAAAGCTCGGGATGAGCTGGATACAGCCGTCGGACTGGGCAGCGCGGCAGACGATCCCACGATGTATCTGCTCCGCGCGCAGATGAGCGCACAGCTTGGCGAAGCGGAGCCGGCGTTATCCGATATAACGGCGTATGAGAGCCTGACCGGGGATGCCGTGTCACTGCTTGCGATCAAAGGCCCGCTCTACGAAGCAACCGGCGCGTATCTGCTGGCGGAGGAGGTTTATACGGCGATGTTATCCGTCGCGGACGCGGGCGCTTCCGATCCCGCCATATATGGAAGCCGCGCGCGGGTGAGGCTGCTGATGAACGATTATGCAGGCGCGCGCGCGGACGCGGAAGCCTTTTTTGCGGCGGGGTGCGCGGATGAAGACGGCGCCACGCGTTATATTTTGGCCGCATGCACCCTGCAGGAGCAGAATTACGCCCTGGCGGAGGAGAACTTCCTGCTTGCGCTTGAGGAAGGATATCCCAATCCAGCCGAGGTGTATCCCTCTCTGGTATATGTCCGCTATATGCAAGGCGACCTTGTTGGCGCAAAAACGGCGGGAACAGAAGCGCTTTCCATCGAAGGCGGGGAAACGGCTGAGCTTTTGCAGTGGATGGGCGTCATCGATATGGCGCAGGGCGCGTATGACGCGGCGTCGTCGTATTTTGCCCGCAGCGCAGCGCTCGATGATACGCAAACGGATCTTTACTACTACATGGGCGTGTGCTTGGTCGCACTCGACGATTATCAAGCGGCGGCGGACGCATTTACGGTATCTGTGGGGCGGGGTGAATCGCTCGCGGAAAGCTATTACAACAGGGGCGTCTGCTACGCGGCTCTTGAGCAATATGAAAGCGCTTATGCCGATATGCTTTCGGCCATCGCGTTCTCGCAGGATGGGGAACTCACTGCTTCGGCGACCGATCTTCGGGACAAGCTCGCCAAA
The DNA here is from genome assembly GCA_964550295.1 of uncultured Clostridium sp. Classification (GTDB taxonomy): domain Bacteria; phylum Bacillota; class Clostridia; order Christensenellales; family CAG-138; genus Phil1. The sequence goes on from CAZJYV010000001.1 coordinate 6,060, forward strand.
GCGCTTGACAAATAAAGGACGCAACGCACGGGCGCGCCGCTGGTCGGCGCAAGGGTTCACACGGAAAGGATCGTCGTATGAAAAAACTTCTTGGCAGCCATGCGAAATTCACGATGGGGGCGCTGCTTGCGTTTTTGGTGGCGTTTGCGTTGATTTGGACGCCGTCCGCCGCGCTGGCCGAGGAGAGCACCGATACGACAGCCGACCCCGGAGCGAGCGACGTTGACACGTCAGGCGGCACTGCGCCGGGAACCGCCACGGTGGGAAGCATCGTGGAGGAAGGCACGGAGCAAGTCGCGCAAGGAGAAGCGAAGATTTACGACAACGCACCGGTCGAGCAGACGACGACCACCGGCGGCGAAACGACGACGACCGAGGTGGAGAAGTCCGCGCTGCAAAAAGCCGTTGAATACGCGCTTACCCAAATTCAGGCGGATACCGAGAGCATCACCATCACGCTGACCGAAGGCACATACACAGGGGATGTGGCAATCGACAAAACAAACCTCGGGGGCGTGGATACATCCAATTTCAAACTGTTCATCCTGGCAAGCGACGCCGTTGTTACGGACGACGGGGGCAACACCACCTACACGAACGCGAACGGTGCCACAAAAGTGAACGGCAACATCACCATCGACGGGCTCGATGTTGTGCTTGCCGGTATTTACATGGCCGTAGATAAGGCGATCAACGCTAAAAATACGGATGTTTCCATTTTTGGCACAACGGCAGGGGACACCTATACCGTTAACGTCGGCGGGCGCGAAGGCGAGGATGACGATCAAACCGAGGTCAGCGTCGCGGGCGGCGCGGGCGGCGATACCATCAGTGTCACCGCGCAGACGGGCAACGCGGACATCGATATCGATGGCGGAGACGGCGGGGATGTCATCTCCGTTGACGGTACCACCGCGCCGGACGCGCAGGGCACTTCCGTTGATGTCAGCGGCGGCGCGGGCAGCGACGTGATCAACATCGACACCTCCGTTGCGGGCGGCGCAAGCCTTGTTTCCGTCAACGGCGGTTCCGGGGATGATAAAGTTCATCTGACAGGCTATCTCGATGAGGACGATAAGGACCAGGACGGCGCAGACGCACCGCGCATCGGCGGCAGTGCGACGCGTATCGACCTGCGGAATAAAAACAACAAGGCGCTCGGCCTTGCCTTCAGCGGCGTGGAGCTTTTTACGGACGCGCTTTACAACAAGGCGTGCGTCACAGTCGCGGCCATCGGCGCGGACGGCAGGCTTTATTCAGACGCGGAAAAAACCCAGCTGATTACGTTCTCTCCCTTCACCGATTATTCGTATGACGCGATCAGCGGCGAGACCATCACCGGCATCAGCGACACATCCTCCGGCGCATTCCTTGCGAGCTTCTGGATCACCTGCATCGAAACGGACTTCAACGGCATCAACAACGACATCACGCTGGGCAACATCAACCTGCCCGGCATAACGCTTGTCGTCAGGGCGGGGAAAGTCACCGTCACGGGAATTGTAAACGCGCTATCCATCCGGATCTTCGCAACCGATTCGGACGATCTTTATAAAGAATATATCCTCAACCTTGACGAGCTGCCTTTGCCCGACGGACTTGCCAATTCCGCCGCGGGGCAATCGCTCGACGTGAACGGAAGCCTTCTGGATTTCGTCACCAACGCCTACATTAATATAAAGGAAGGGGCGCACCTCAATGCCAACGGCTCCGTTGAGCTGACTGCGACCAGCTCGCAGACGCACGCGCTCATCGACCTGATCAATGGCATCACCAACGCGCTCAACTTCATCTGCGTCAAGGTCGGGTCGGCCAGCATCACGATCGACGGCACAGTGAGCGGCACCAATGTGAGCGCCACCGCCGCCACGAATGTCACGATGTCCGCGAGCAATTCCACGCTTGCCCCGTACTTTGTACCCCTCGCGGTGAGCGTTTGCGTGGCTGACGCGCGCGTGACCCTCTCCGACACGGGCAGCATCACGGCCACCGGCAACGTGAACCTTTCGAGCACGAGTACCATCCAGGTCACGACAGAAGCATGCACAGGCAGCATCCCCTTTTCACTTGCGGTGTCCGTAGTCGTCAGCGATGCGCATACGAGCGTTGCGGGTGATATTACGGCAGGCGGCGATATCAACCTCACAACTGCCGCCACTGAGGATGTGACCACGCAATCCCACCGCGGAAACGCTTCAACCGGCAGCAGCGGCGGCTACTTCGCCATCGCTGTGACCCTTCAGGATGCCGATGCTTCCGTAACAGGTACGTCCGCGCTCAGCGCGCTTGGCGGCATCAACGTAAAATCCACCGCCATCGAGAAGGTGCTTACCACCGCTACCTCCGCCAAACCGGAGGAGCAGAACGGCGGAACCACGCTTGACAAGGTGATTGCCAAAGTGAAGGAACTGCTCTCTACCGTGGCCGGCAAGCTCGGCGGCGCAATCAAAAACAAGATCACCGGCGCAACCGGCAACATGACCGGCGCACAGTATACCATCGCTGCCTCATCCACCACCAACGGCACAGTGAGCGCACCGGTTTCCAAGGCGAACGCGGGCGATACCGTCAAGCTGACCCTCACCCCGGCCAAGAACTACGAGGTTGACCAGGCATACATCAAATACCTCGAGCCCGGCAAGAGCAGCTATACGACCGTCGGCCTTTCAAACGGCAGCTTCGTGATGCCGGCCTTCAATGTAACGATCGTCGTCACATTCAAAAAAACCGCCGGCACGCCTGCCGATGACGATACGAGTTCCCTCTACGGGGATGGCGACGCCACCAAGCCCGGCGATCTGTTCGACGATGAGGATGACGGCGGCGGCGACCTGGGCATCTCCGATCTGTTCGACGAAGGCGCGGGCGGCACACAGGGTACGTCCGGCGGCGCAAGCGAAAACTCCGCCGACGCCGGCGCAAAGACCGTCACCCTCACGCAGCCCGCAAACGGCGCGCTCCTGTGCGCTGTCACAAAAGTGGATGCAGGCAAACAGGTGGCTGTCACCGTCAATCCCGCCTCCGGATACAAACTGACCGAGAACTCCCTTACCTATACTTATAACGATCCCGACAACGCGGGCAAGAAGCTCACCAACGTCATCAGAGCCAACGCGAGCGGCGCATATCTGTTCACTATGCCCGATGCCGATGTGACCGTGACCTGCGCTTTCGAGGCGGGAACGGACACCACCACGAATAACAACACCCCTTCGGGCAATCAGCTCACCGGCGCGCTTGCGGTAGCGGTCGTTATCAACAATAACAAAGCCTTCATCGATACGACCGGCGCAGTCGGCGCGGCGGGACAGGTCAACGTGACAACCGTCGGCGTGACCCAGTCCACCGTCGGCGCGGACGGTTCCCCCGCGGCGAAGGAAATTACCGCCGATACCGCGGCGGGCGAATCGCTGCGCGACCCGCAATCCTCGACCACCTTCGGGCAGGAGAAGGGGCATCTCACCGTTAAGCCGACGGTCAACGGCTCCATCCAGCTTCTCTCCAACAACGATGTTCAAATCGGCGACACCGTCGCCTTCCTGGTTGTACCTGCCGAGGGCAGCAAACTCAAGGAAGGCTCCGTTCAATACGTCGTTACCTATAAAGATGATACCGGCACGCACACCGCGACGCTCACGCCCACCAAGGACGGTTCCGTTGCGAACAAATACTATTTTGTGATCGAGCATCCCGCGGGCGGCGTACTTGACGCAGCCTGCACGTTTGTGCTTTCGGCCGAGTTCGAGGCTGATCCGCACGCGATCACCGTCAACATCACAGGCGGCGGCACCGCCACGGCCGGCGCAGCTTCCGCCAAGGCGGGGGATGAAATCACCCTCACCCTCACCCCGAACGAAGGATGCGGCGTTAAGACCGTGAAGGTAAACGGCGTTGCCGTTACTGCTGCGGATGGTGTTTACAAATTTAAGATGACCGCGACGGACGCTGTTGTGGATGTGGTATTCGGTGACAAGGAATATGCCGTCGTTCTTCACGAGGATTCCGCGGCAGTTTCATCTTATATTAAAATATCCAACTCCAAGGCGGATATCGGGGACAGGATCGCCGTCACGCTGACAGATGAGGCAGTCGCCCTCGGCAAGAAGATCGCCTCCGTGAGCGTGGAGTTCTATAATTTCGGCGGTGCGCTCCAGGCGAGCATCCAGGTGACGGTTGACGCGGACAACACCTTTGTCATTCCCGACAGCGTGGACGGTTATGTCAGCAACGAGCTCGGCACGGCGACATTCAAGGTTAAGGTGACGCTTTCCGACAAAACATACGCACTCACAACCGAGGTTCTGCCCGCTTCCGGCACCGCGACGCCCGCGCCTTCCGGCACGATCAGCGCGCCTGCCAAGGTCGACAGCCTCGAACAGATCTCCGTGACCATCACGCCCAACGCGGGCTGCAAGCTCGTTCCCGGTTCGGTGAAAGTCATCACCACGAACGGCGTGCAGAATACGACGGTGACGATCGTCATCGATACCCTCACCTTCGACGGAACGAAGTATACCTTCACCTATAAGCTGCCGATTCTGAGCGCCGCAGGGACCGAGACCAGCACCGTCAAAATTCAGGCGCAGTTCCAGCGGGGCACGGAAACCACAACCAAGAAGGATACCGTCAGCCTCGGCGTGGGCATCGCCGTGGGCGTTACGCTCCATAAAAGCGAGGCATATGTTCAGAACGCGGACATCACCGCCTCCGGCCTGAATATTGCCGCCACCAGCGGCAGCAGGGATGAGCGCGTCATTTCCTCCGTCACCGCTAAGGCAGGCGTCGCGGCGGGCACAATCGGCATCGGCGGTGCTGTTGCGGTCAACGTCGCCTCCGCAAAGACCCATGCGCTCCTTTACAACACAGCGACCGTTCGCCTTACGGGCGGCGGCACGATGTCGATGGAGGCATCCTCTTTCGAACGCTTCACCACCATAGGCGATGCGGCGAACAACACGGGTTCCTCCACGAGCGTCGGCATCGGTGCCGGCATCGCGGTGGGCGTGTACGGCGTTGAAGTATACGGTGCGGTTGAGGATGCAACGGATATCGCGCAGGCGCAGGGCGCGGCGGATATCCAAAGCATCACCATCGGAGCGGAGCATGACCTTGCGGAATCCATGCTGGCCAAGGCCGGATCCGCCGGCGGAACCAGCATCACGCCCGTGCTTGCGGTGCTGATTTCCGGCGCGGATGTGCAGGCGTATCTGGGCAAAGCGCCCACAGGCGCAAACGGTACGCTGAGCGTCGCGTCCGACATCACCATCAAAGCGGCAAGCAGCATCAACCGCGAAATGGCGGCCAACGCCGCCGCGGCAGGTTCGTCCGTGGGATTCGGGGGCGCGTTTGCCATCAGCGTTTTGAATGATTCCGCTATCGCGCGCCTCTCCCGCAACGTTCATGTGAAAAACGGCAACATCAGCGTAATCGCGCGCAGCCGCAACAACTTAAAATCCACCTCCCGCGCGGGCGCGAACGGCGCGCCTGCATCCGGCGGTTCCACCGCGGCGGATGGGTCCGGCGATTCCTCCGCGGGAGGGTCGTCTTCCTCCGGCTCAACCGGCGACGGGTCAGGGTCATCCGACGCACAAGCGGATAAAGCCCTCACTTCCGGGGGCAAGCTCGCCAATCTGACGGGCACGAACAACACAAGTTCAAACACGCTTGGCAAACAGAATTATAACAGACAGCCGTCGCAAACCAGCGAGGGCAGCGTCAGCATAGCCGCAGGCTTCGCGCTCAACATCATGCGCAACGACTGCCGCGCCTATCTGGATGACGGCATAACGGTCGAAGCGCACGGCACGGATGAAATCGATTCCTCCGGAAACACCGTGAGGAAGGGCGAAGTCAATGTACAAAGCTTCAGCCTGGTCGGCGCGCAGATCGCGGCCAACGCTTCCGCCACGAAGAGCAAGATCGGCGTGGGCGTGGCGGTTGCCATCAACATCGTAACCTATCAAAACAGCGCTTATGTCGGCAATAGCCTCGTGAACTGTAACTACATCAACGTAACCGCCCTCATGGAGGAAAAGGTCAAGACCACCAAGGTTACGCCGACCGCCGCCGTGACGGATGCGAACATCCTCGTCACCCTCGTCAAAAACGCGATTTCCGGCTTCCTCACCGATTTGGAGGAGGAGCTTGGCCTCTCGCAGTACTTTGACGCAAACGGCGTGGATGAAAAATATACCCTTTCCGGCATCATAGAAACGATCATCAGCTCCGTGCTCGGCAAAGGTCTCAACGCGCTGCTGGCAGGAACCGGCCTTGAAAAACTCCTCAGCTCCGACATCGCCGAAAAGCTGCAGAGCGTCAAGGACAGCATTTTCAACATCTTCACGAGCGACGAGGCGACGGCAGAGGCGCTGACCCGCCTGAAAACCATCGCGATTCAAGATCTGATCTCGCTTGTGGCGGGCATGGTCACGCAGATGGCGCAGCAGGGCAACGCGCAGCAACAGCAGGGCGCGGATGCGGATGCTGCAAAACAGCAGCAGAACAATCAGTCCGTTAAGGATAAGATCATCACCACAATCAAAGAGAAGATCACCTTCTCCAACCTTTCCGCGGCGGCGCAGGTAGAGGGCGCGAAGTTCCTCACAACCCTTGCGGATCAGCTTGTGGGCAGCTTCGGCGGCGATCTGATCGATGTGAACGCGCTGACCAACTACCTGAAAACCAACCTGTCCGCGCATCTGATGACAAGCCTCAAGAGCGCGCTTTCCACGGCCGGTGTGGCATTGACCACCGCCGCGCTCGATACGCTCACCTATTATATGGGTACCAAGCTCGAGGGCGATACCCGTCCGACCAATACCTTCAAAACGGAGGCAGTCGCGGGCGCAGGCGCGGGCAGCGTCGGCGTCGCGGGCAGCGTTGCGCTCTCGGTCATCACCGGCAGCACCAAAGCGTATATCGCGGATTACAACGCCGCGCTTGCTCCGTCCGCAGGCACGGGGATCATCGCCGCCAAGATGACGACGATCAAGGCATACGCCCTGCAGAATGAATACACCGTCGCCTCCGGCGCGGTGGGCGGCAAGGGTACTGCTGATGCAAACCTGGGCGCGGGTACGAGCACCACAAACGACACCGCGGCACAGAACAATACCACGAACGAAACCACCCCCGATCCGGACGGCGGCGAGGGAGAAACGCCGACCGCGGGCGGCGAGCAGACCAACGGCAAGCTCCGCGTTGTGACGTCAACCGGCGGCACCGCGACCGCGTACGGCTACCAGAGTAAGGACGACGGCCAATGTACGGTTGAAGTCACCTGCGATCCCGGCTATGTTGTGGATGAAATCACCGCAACCATCACTACAGGCGCGGGCGTCGCGCCGACGGTATGGGCCACCACTGCCAACCGCGAATACAAGTTTTCGATGGGTGGCCTCGTTTCCGGGAACGCGGGCGGCGACCTCGTGATCACCATCAACGTCACCTTCAAAAAAACGCAAAGCGATCCGTACACGGTCACCGTGGGCGCAACGACCAACGGAACCGTCAAGGTTCACAGCGACACGAACGAAACGGACGCCGCCTCAACCACAGCCAAGGAAAGCGAGAAGGTCTATGTCGTCATCAGCCCGAGCGCGGGCTATACGCTCGACACCCTGACCTATACGTATAAGGGACAAACGAAGAAGATCGTCAGCCAGGAGTCTTCCGCGACGAAGACGACCTTCATCTTCCTCATGCCCAACGCGGACGCGACGGTGAACGCCACCTTCAAGGCGGTTGATCCGAACGCGCCGGTCAACACGCAGAACACGAACAGCAGCGGCAAGAGCGTAGGCGTCGGCGCGGCGTTCGCGCTGACCGTCAGCGTGTTTACAGTTGAAGCTTCCATCGGGGCAAACCGCACCGTCACATCCGGAGGCATCGAACTGGGCGCGGACGGTGAAAAGAAAAACACCACATCGAGCGTCGCCGGCAGCGATCCGCTCGCCAACGCGTCCGACGGCACGTCGAAGGATATTTCCCTCGACGCATCCGCCGCAGTCGCTATCCAGACAACTTCCATCACCGCCACCGTCAAGAGCGGCGCTGTGATCACGGCAAACGGCGGCAATACCGTCACCGTGACGGAAGCCGTCAAGGATGCCGAAGGAAACGTTACAGCCCCCGCTGTTTTGGCCGGGTTTTACATGCACGCCAAAGAGATTGCGACGACCATCGTCAAGGCAAGCAGCTTTGCAGTCGGCGCAGAAACCGCCGTGGGCGCAGCGGTTGCGGTCAACATCGCAATATCCGATGTGGCCGCGCGCTTCCTCGGTACGGGCGCTGTGAGCGGAAAGGCAAGGCTTGAGGCAACCTCTCTTTCAAAGGATGACAGCCACGCGCTCGCAACGGCTATGGGCGCGGATATGCAGCGCTATACCGACAAGTTTGCCAAGGGTCAGGAACAGGCGGAAAATTTCGCCAACAACATGAGCTCCGGCAAATATTTCGATAACACGGGCAGCACCGCCAACACGAACAACGGCACGGCGGGCAAGGTCAACAGCAGCCTCAACAACAATGCAAACAACGAGCAGGGCGGCTCTCAGCCGCAGGCGAGCAACGACCTGCCGCTTTCCACCAACGCGCTGCGCGCCCAAAACGCAAGCACGGAGGATCAGGCGCAGACGAATTCCACCACCACAACAGGCACGACGACTGCAAACAACAACACCGGTTCCACCACCAATCCGGACACGAATACAAGCAACCCCACGGGCGTCACCACAACGCAGACCCAAACCAACAAGCAGAGTGTGCAGATTGCTGCGGCGGTTGCGGTCAACGTCACCGTACACGCGATTGAAGCCATGCTTGCGGGAGCCCTCACCGCTTCCGAATTTGAGATTGAAGCCGAAAACAACGGCAATTTCCGGACGATCGCCTCGGGCGCGGCGATGAGCCTTGCGCAGAACAGCAACGCTGTTGCGGCGGCGGTCGCCGTCAGCGTGAACCGCAACGAAGCGCTCGCCTCGATTGCGGACGGTTCAACCGTCACCATGACGCGCGATTCATCCGGCAGCGGTGCTGTTACGGTTGCGGCTACATTGACCGCCAACCTCAACGACGCATACCGGGGATACCTCGGCGCGCAGGCCATCGCGGGCGCGGTGAGCGGCAGCGGCGGCAAGGTTTCCTTCGGCGGCGCGCTGGCGGTGATCGTTTCCCGCGCAGTTACCTCCGCGACAATCGGCAAAAACGTGCATCTCTACAACGGCGGCAGCGTCGTGATTTCCGCAGTGGATAAAACCAAACTCGCGCTTCGCGCGGGCGGTGTGTCCGTGTCCAAGGGCGGCAGCGCGGTCGGCGTGGGCGCAAGCTTCGCCGTGATTTACGCGCACAACGAAATTACGGCCGCCATCGGCGACAACAGCGATCTGCACGTCGGCAGCCTTAAGCTCATCGCAGAAAAACAGCGCCTTGACATGTCGGACTATGAGAATGCGGCCGGCTTCGACAGGCTCCTTACCGATACCTCCAACCTTTCCGCCGCCGAGCGCGAGCAGGCCAATACCGGCATCATCAGCGTGTACCGCGAAAAGGATGCCGCCACCGGTAAACTGAGTGATTCCTACAAGGTCGAGGTCAACATCACGACCGAAAAAATCATCGGCGCGCTCGATCTGCTCAACTTCCTCTCCGCATGCAACTATTACGCGGAGGCGATTTCTGGCAGCATCGTCGCCGGCGCGGGGCAGGACGCGAAGGCATCCGTCGCAGGGTCGCTCGCGATGATCTTCTTCTTCAACACGATCAATGCCCTCATCGGCAGCAGCGTGAACATCGTGTCCGAGGGCGATGTGGCGGTCGAAGCCTCCAACGACGCAACGGTGCGCATCATCGCAGGCTCCCTCACGGTATCTCCCGCCAAGGTCGGCGTGGGTGCGACTGTGGGCTTCATCCTCAATTCCGATACGGTAACCGCGCGCGTAGGCGAAAGTTCCGCGATCAGCGCGGGCGGCGCGTACAAGCAAGATGCTTCCGGCAAAGCAAACGTTCAGGTCTATACGATCGCGGCATCCATCAGCGCGGGTGCAAACGAAAGCACTGCGACCGTGGGCGGCACGGTGAACGCCATCGCCGCGAAAAACGCGGTGCTCAGCGAAATCGCTCAAGATGTCGTCGTCGACGCCGCAAGCGTTGCGGTCATCTCTTCCCTGGCGATGGAAATGATGCTCATCTCCCTCTCGATCTCCGCAGGCAACAGTAAGGTCGCCGTCGGCGGCACGGTTGCGGTGATCGTCGATCAGAGCAGCGCAAAAACCAAAATCGGAGAGGATGTTACGCTCATCGCCCAAACGGGCGCCGGGGTGTCCAACACGCTTGTCAGCGCGCTGGCTTCCGCTTCCGGCGCACCGCAGGGTGTAACGGTTGCGGGCGTTCTGAGCGTACTTGTCGCACTCTTTAAATCCAACGTAGAAATTGCGGACGGCGCATATATTGAAGCGAAGCTGGGGAACGTCCGGGTCGCGAGCACGGCGAAGAGCTTCATGGTCATCGTCGGCCTTGCGGCGACGGGTTCCGCTGCGGGTTCTGCGGCTGTCGGCGCGACGATCAGCGTCAACGTGTTCCAGCACGAGTCCAAAGTGGCGATCGGCACGGTCGTCATGAAGGCCGGCGGCGACATTACGGTATTCGCCACAGGTGAGGATCTTACGATCCTCGTGAACATGGCACTTGCCGCCGCGGGTTCCGGCAGCGCCATCGCAGGCACGCTTCCCGTGGTTGTGAGCGATACGGAAATCGAAGCCTCCATCGGGGACAATTCCAAAATCAGCGCGATGGGCAGCATCGCCGTCGCGGCGGATCTTACGAGCAAAACGATCGATGTCGCGGGCGGTCTAGCCGCAGGCGGCGGCAGCGCGGGCGTGGGCGCAACCCTCTCCACCGCGGTCTATATGAGCAAAATCACGGCGCGCGTGGGCAGCGGCGTTACGATCTACGCAGGTGCGGCGGGCCTCGGCGTGCTTACTCCGAACCGCAGCGAAAAACGGCGCGGCATTCTCGTGAGCGCAACCGGCAACGAACTGCTTATCCTCGTTGCAATTTCAGCAGGCGCGGCGGGTACGGCCGGCGTCGCAGGCGTAATCAACACGCTGGTCGCTAAAAACGATGTTTCGGCTACGGTCGGCAGCGGCAGCAGCCTCTTTGCAGGCTACCGCGAAGGCGAAACCGAAGGCGCCCCGGTTGCTACGGGCCATGAAGGACAAATCACCGTTGAGGCGGATGACGAAACTGCGATAGCCAACTGCGCGGGCGCGCTTGGCGCGGGCGGAACCGCCGGCGTCGGTGCGACGGTCGTGGTGCTCGTGTTCTGCAAGACCGTCACTGCGGATCTTTCCTCCGCGGCGATCGTGCGCGCGAGCGGAAACGTCAATGTCACGGCAAACGCAAAGGATGATCTCTGGCTGCTTGCCCTCGCCTTTGGCGCGGCAGGTACGGCGGGCGTTGCGGGCGGCGTGAACGCGCTGGTGTTCACAAACAAGGTCAACGCTCTGCTCGGCGGCACCATCGACGCGGGCGGGGATGTTGCCATCAAGGCTTCGTCGGACAGCGGATTGTACAATGTGGCGGCAGGGCTCGCCTTCGGCGGAACGGCCGGGGTTACTGCGGTTGCGGTCGTCACCTATTTCTATAATGAAACGATTGCCCGCATCACGGACAACACCCACCTCCAGGCAGGCGGCGCGGTGAGCGTACGCGCGGAGTCGGATGAATTTGTCACGGCGGATGCCGCAGGCGTGAGCGGCGGCGGAACGGCGGGTGTGGGCGGCACGCTCGATATCATCATCACCAAGGTCGTCACCAAGGCATATACCGGCAGCAACGTGCGTGTCACATGCGGCGGCGCGCTGAGCGTGACGGCCATCGACACATACAGCCTGATCGCAGCGGTCGTGACCGTTGCGGTTTCCGGCACGGCGGCGGTCGGTGTTACGGTGCTTGTGAGCCTTTCCTTCAACACCATCAATGCCGAAATCGGCCTGAACAACATCATCACGGCGGGTTCCGTCACAGTACAGGCTTCCTCCAACCGCGATATCCTCACCGTCGTCGCTACGGCGGCAGGGTCCGGCGTCGCGGGCGTGGGCGTCAGTTTGAGCGTGGTGGTCGCCGGCAGCAAGATCAGCCAGGATGCGCACGACGGCATCTATGCGGGCGGCTCCTCCATGGATCCGCAGGCGCAGACGGACGGTGCGTTCTCCGCGGGTAACGCCGCAGCGCTCGAGGGGCAGAAGCCCGGGGATGACCTTGGCGACATGCTCGAGGGCGACGGCCAAAACGTCGGCAACGAAGATTACAATTCCTACGGACAGGATACGTCCGGGCAGTATTATGTGCGGCCCGGTTCCGGCGAAGATACAACCGCTTCCGGCGTCCTGCGCGGAACGGACGGCTTCTATTATCGTCCCGAGCGCAGCGAAGACGAGCTGACTAAGCGCTACACCTTCACGAAGGACGGCGCGGGCGGCAACGTGTTTACCAAAGCAGTGTTCTACGTGGTCAGCGGCGCGGATGCCGAGGGCAACCCCGTCTATGAGCAGCTCAACGAGGATGCGGCTTCCTCCATCAGCGGCGACCTTTACGCAAGGAAGATGGTCGACGGCGCATACGAATACCATAAGGTCGATAAGAACACCCGCAGCGAAGGCAGTGACGCGGGTATGAACGATGAAACATACGATCAAACCGCCGAGGGCATGCAGTACGCGGGCGGTAAGATCACGGGGCTGACGGATACGACCTCCGCCGTGATCAACGGCGGCTCTAGCGTCCTGACGACGGCGGGCAACATCGATGTACTCGCCAACGACACCATCAACGCGAACATGATCGCCGGCACCATTGCAATCGGCATCGGCGGCGCGGGCGTGGGCGTCGGCCTGTCCGTTGCGGTGCTGATGAGCAACGTCAACGCCATCGTGGCGGATGACGCGACGCTGTCCGCTCAAGGGAACATCAACATCATCGCCTCCTCCGGTTCGCTGGCAAAACCCATCGAGCAGCTGACTTCCGGCAGCAACGGCGCGGACGGCAGCCCCAACGCGGTGGGTACGCAGGGCGCAAACGACATGGCCAAGGATCAGACCGGCAACGACGGCACCGCCGCGACCATTCGGCTGATCTCGGTCACGGGCGCGGGCGGCTTCGTGGGCGTGGGCGTCAGCGCGGCGGTCCTGATGGTTTTCTCCAATGTGCAGGCGAAGCTCCTGGGCGATGTGACGAGGGCGGATGCCGTCACCGTTTCCGGCAAAATGAACTTTGGCGAGGTGCTCACCGTCACCATCGGCGTCGCAGGCGGCGCGGTTGCGGTCAACGTATCCGCGGGCGTCGCATACTTTGGCGGCACGATTGAAACCGCCATCGGCGGCAACGCGAAGATCGGCGGCGTGAGCGGAACGATCAAGGTCGAAACAACGGGTGTTGCCAACACGATTTCCGCCGCTGCGGGCATCGCGGGCGGTGCGGTTGCGGTCAACGCGGGCATCGCGCTCGCCATCAGCCGCACGAAGATCCACACATACGTTGGGCGCGGCGTTACCGTGAACATTCCGGGCAGCGTGGAAGTTTACACCGGCTTTACCTCCAACTGCACGGCCATGATTTTAAGCATCGCGGGCGGTGCGGTTGCAGTCGGCGCAACGGCGGCAATCGCCATCAACAACACGCAGGCATATACCTATATCGGCATCACGCCCTCGGGAGACGTGGCGCAAGGCTCCTCCCTCACGGGCGGCAAGGTGACAGCATCCGGCGTTCAAGTCGCATCAACCCTCGCAGGCAACACCTATGTGGCCGGCGTGGGCATCGCGGGCGGCGCGGTCGCCGTGAACGCAACGGTGGCGCTCGGCTTCAACCGGGTGAAGAACATCACGGCCATCAACGGCGCAGGAATTGAAACAGCGGGAAATATCGAGCTTTCGGGCGGACTTTCCGGCAACACGACGGTCGTAACAACCTCCATCGCGGGCGGCGCGGTCGCGGTGGGCGCAACGGTTGCCCTCGCGCAGATTAAAAGCGAGAACCGCGTCTTCATCGATAGCACGGGCGTTACCGTCAAGGCGGCAAACATCGCCGTCAAGGCGGGCGACATCGGCGCGATCAACGCCTCCGAAGCAAGCGTTGCCATCGTTGCCGGAACCGCCGGCGCAATCGCTGTGGCGCTCAACTTTGCAATCGCGCTTAACCAGGCGAAAAACAGCGCCGAGATCATCGGCACACGCGGCAGCGAAGCTTCCGGCGTTTACAACCTCGACGCGTCCGGTCTTATAGAGATCGGCGCCAAGGGCGAGGCGCACGCATTTGCCATCGCGGCAAACGCCAGCGCAGGACTTGTGGCGGCAAGCGCCTCCTTCGCGCTCGCCATCATCCAAAGCACCCAGCAGGCCTTGCTGACCGGCACGTCAAAGATCAGGGCGGCGCGGCTTTCCGTCTGGAGCATCCACAATACGGAAACCTTCGTTCCCAAGGTGTTCAGCCTCTTTAGCGGTTATGACAGAAACAGCAGCGGCGAATATATCGACGAAAACGGCAGCGTCATTCAGGAGAGCGACGCGGACTTTGAACAAAAACGCGTTGAAAAAAGCACAAGCTTCACGGCGACGGGTGCTGCCACAGCGCTCATCATCAGTGCAGCCGCCGGGTATTATACGATCACCGCCAACAGCGTCATCGCCGTTGCGGACGCGACGAGTCGCGCGAAGGTCAGCGTTTCCGACCTGACCGTTACGGGCGCGGGCGGCGCAAGCGTCGCCAATACGGCGGATTCTTCCGCCATCGCCAAAACCCTCAACCTTTCCTTCGGCGGCTTCAGCGTGGGCGTGATGACGGGCGTCGCATATGCTTCCGGCACGTTTGAGGCGATTTTTGAGAGCAACGGCACGGTTGAACTCGCCTCCGCGCCTCTTACGGTCACCAACCTCTACGCATCCTCCGCGATCACAGAAATCCTCACGGCCAGCGCGGGTATTTTGCTCAATGTTGGCATCAACACGGCCAACGCCGTTGCCAACTCCATCGCCAACACAGGCCTTTCCGGCACGGGCAGCATCCGGGCGGGAGCGATTGAGATCCGCGCGGACGGCACCGCCACGGCAAGCGCCGGGGTGAGCGCGCCTGCCTTGCTCAAGAATGTGCCTTCGTTCAGCACGATCAGCGTTGCGGCAAACAGCGCGTTCGCCCAAGTGAGCGCTGTGCAGAACACCTATGTTCATAAGGTTACGATCGACGCCGTCTCCCTGTTGGCGCACAGCATCTTCAACTATACGGTGGATGATATAACGCCCGCCAACAGCGGCATGAAAGCCGACACCGGCGCCATCGCGAACGTCGGCGGCAGCGGCAAGGGCCCGGGCGGCGTTTCCGTCAGGCTCATCGGCGTGGAACTGAACCTCGCCAATGCCGTGATGGAAGCGAAAAACGAGCTGATCCTCTCCGGATCGAACATCACGCTCACGGGCGACTTGAGCGTTAGAAACGACAGCGGCGCAAACGCCACGGCGGGCGTATACCAGAGCGCAGACGCGGGCTTCGTCGGCATCGGCCTCGTGCAGGTCTCGGCGAACACTGCGGGCAGCTTCATCGCGTGCGTCAACATTGCCGCAGGCAAGAGGGTTAAGGCACGCACCATCACCGTTCAAACCACCTATCGCTCCGTCGCCACCGCTAAGAGCGCGCAGGCGACCAACGGCGTGAGCGCGAACGTGCTTGCCGTAAACAGCAACATCGCAACATCCGTCGTCGGCTCGCAGGCGGAAGCTTCCGTCACGGGCGGCGGCGAAGTGGAAACGGAGGATGACCTATCCGTTCAAGCGTTCGGTACCGCCAAGGCGTGGAGCGGCTTTGAGCCGCTTGCGGTCGCCATCAGCGGCGGCGCAGCGGCAATCAACTGCCTGTATGCGACGCTTTCCGGCACGCAAAAGGCACTCGTCAACGGCGTAAAGGTCAAAGTCGGCCAAGACATGACGGTTCTCTCCACGTTCAACGTGGGTGTTGAGGACGGCGCGTTTGCTGTGCTTTCCGGCGGCATGCAGGGCGGCGGGTCCGGCATAGACAACATCAAAGTACAGGTGGGCGCCCTCACGGTGGCGGGCAGCGTCGCCGTCGCAACCTCCGACTTCACGGTGCAGGCGCTCCTTGAAAACGCGGATGTTCAGGTCACAGGCGACCTGCTCGTAAAGGTTGACGCAACTTCCGTGGCAACTGCGAAGCTTGCGGACGATACGCTCAAGATAAACGGGCTTGCCGTGGGTCTGAACTTCATGTTCGCCTGGGCAAAGGGTGCTTACGAAGCCAACATCATCACCGCGTCTGGCAAAACAATTGAGGCGGGCACGATTTCCGTCAGCACGATCTATACGACAAGCGCGCTCGCCCAAACAGGCCAGCTATCCGGCGGCATGGGCGACTTGCTGAGCGCGAATCTCTCCTATATCAGCGTCAACGCGAACCTCGGGGCTGCCCTGAGCGCGACGACGGCGAAAGCCGCCGTCACAGGGAATGGCACGGTTAAAACGACCGCGAACCCGGTAACGGGTGCCGCGCTCGACGTCACGGCGACGGGCCTTGCGGATGCGAAGGCCGAAAATCTCGCAGCTACCATCAACCTGAGCTATATCAAGGTTGGCCTCGTTGTGATGAGCGCCGATGTCACCGTGCAGCAAAGCGCATTCGTGAGCGCGGGAACCGTTTCCTGCGCATCCGCGCGGGTCGTTTCCTCCCTCAACGAAGGGTGGACTGACAAGGGTGCAAACGCTTATATCGGCAGCGCCCTCAACGCCGACAAGAGCGGGTTTGACAGTTTGAACCTGAGCGTATACGGCGGCAGCGTCAACACGGCAACGGCAACGTTCGGCGGCAGCAACACCGCCTATATCGCAAACGCCTCGATCGGGTCGGCGGCCGCGCGCGCGACAAGCGTCATCGTAAAGACCGTCGGCACAGCCATCGCCCTCGCGGATATCGCGCAGGGCAACACGATCGGTCTGGCCAACATCGGCGCGAACGTGCTTTACGCCTACGCGAACGGCACCTATACCGCCAAGGTTGAAAACAGCGTGATTTACGCCAAAACCCTCACCGTGGAAACCGATTATACCGCAGGCGCGACCGCCAGCACCACGCAGGGTGCGTTCGGCCTTAAGGGTGTCGCGCTCGACGCGAACGTCGCTTGGGCCGAAACGACTACGGCAGGTTACGCCTATATTTCCGGCGGCAGCGTCGACATCGATTCCTCCGGCAAGCTCACCGTAAAGGTCACGAGCAACGCAACGGCGGTTTCCAACTTTGCCACGCCCACGATATCGCTCAGCGGCATCAGCCTTGCGTTCAACCTGCTGACCGCCAAGCTCAACGGAACGGCGCAGGCCTATGTTTCAGGCAGTTCCGTCAAGGCAGCGGGTGGGGCGGACGTGCTGGTCTTCTACAACAATGATGCGACAAAACCCGGCGCCGCCGTCTATATGAACAGCTACGGCAGCCTTGCAAGCTGCAGCCTCATCAGCGGAGGCGGCCATGTTCTGAACGCGACGGATACCTCTTCCGCGTCCGCATATGTGAGCAACGCGTCGTTCGCACAAGGAACGGGCGCGGTTACGATCGACACACGCGGCAACAGCTACGCCGTGGTCGATAAGGGCGGAAGTTATGTGAACTTTAACATCGTTGCCCTCGGCGTGCTGGTTGCAAGCGCCACGGCGGACGGCAGATTCAGCGCGTACCTGGCATTACAGAACGGCAACCAGGTGCATGCGTCTTCCCTGTATGTCGGCGCGACGTATAGCATCCGCGCCAAAGCCATCGCCGGACAGCCGAGCCTTGGCACGAACATCAGCCTGATCGATATTGACTACAACCAGGCTGTCGCCAAAGCGGGCGACGACAAGAGCACAGCCCTCAACGGAGATGCGCACATCACCGCCGCAGGCACAACGCTGATCGATGTTGCAGGCGACGTCCAAATCCTGCTTGACGGCAAGATTGAAGCGATTGCGCGCATCGATGCGGCAAGCATCAACATCAGCGGCGTGGATGTGGGCGTGAACGTTGTCGACGCATATGCATATGCGAAGCAAAAAACCTATATCAGCGGCGTGCGCTCCTTCCTCACGGGCGGCAACCTGACCGTTGATGCAACGCTCAACCCATACAATTCCGGCAGCCATATGGCGTATGCCGTGACGGGTGCAGCCTACGGCGTAGATATTGCCTTCATAAGCGGCGGGGCAAACAGCGTCAACGCCTCCGCCGGGACGACAAATGAATCTTACATTCATGCAAGCGGAATCACATCCACGGGCAACCTAGGCGTAACCGCAACGACGGTTGCGGCGGCTAAGGCGGAAGCGCTTGATGCATCCCTCCTGAGCCTGAGCGGAATCAAGCTTGCCGCGACAAAGGTGACCTCCGGCTGCGCGGATACCACAAAGGCATATATCTACGGAAGCGGAACTGCCATTGCAGCCTACGACGTGCTCGTTCAGGCTACTTCAAACGCGGGCGTGCAAAGCAACGTCATGCCCCCGCAGGTATCGGTCAGCCTCGTCGGCGGCACGAGCGTAAACGGAACGGCGGATGTTTCAAACGAAGTGACTCGCGCCTATATCGATACGGGCGTTACGGTCCGGGCAAACAACTGCCTGAGCGTGGACGCAGCGCAGAGCGTGTGGGCGAAGGTCGTGTGCGCGTATGCGCAGAGCTACTCCGCCATTCAGCTCGGCGGCTACTCGCTGACTGCCAAGGTAACCAAAGCGGAAGCGCTTGCATATATCAACGGCACGGCGGAAGCGCAGGACTCTGTGACGCTGAGCGCATCAAGCGGCGTGACTGAACTGAGCGTATCCTACGAAGCACTCGCGGCTTCTCTCTTCAGCGGCAGCGCAAACTCCGCGGCGGAGGCGAAGGTACTCGACCAGACGGCTTACGCCAACGTCGGCGCAGGCGCGAAGATCGCAGCGCGCATGGGCGATATCACCATCTCCTCGCGTACGGCTTCCAACGTCAGCTCGTCGATCAGCAGCACAAATTACGCCGGTTTGACCACGGGCGGCCAAATCAGCGCCTATTCCTACGTGAAACGCGACACGCGCGTGAGCATCGGTGACGGCGCGCTGGTTGAATCCCGCTACGGCAGCGTTTACATCGAAGCGCTCGCCGATTATGCCACGGTAAGCTCTCGGTCGCGGGATGACAACGGTTCCCTCCTGAGCATCGGTTCCGGCCCTGTCGCAACCTCAAACATCAACAGCACGGTTTATGTCATCGTCGGCGCGGCAACCATCAAGGCGATTTTCGGCGACCTGACGATCATTGCCGATGCTTACAGCAGGATCAGCGCGCTCGCGTACCGCAACATGAAGGCCTTTGCGGGCGACAATACGAGCAGCGCTTCCATCGCGGCAACGGAAACGGTCAAGGTGCTGCTGGGCGCGGATCTGGCGGGCGTCAACACGACAAACAAAGCCTATATCAACGCGCTCAACACGCTTGTGCGCGCGTACATCACGGATCAAACGCTCTATTCCTACGCATACTCCTATACCATCGCCGCCGGATCGAAGACGGAGTCCTTCTCCGTCCTGTCCGCTTATGACGATATCGATGTGCTCATCGGCAACGCGTATGTCGGCGGAATCGACTCGCTTTCAATCGAGGCCAAGCACATCAAGCTTGACGCGCACGCCGAAAGCTATTCGATCATCAACGCGGGCGTTACCGGCAAGGTGTACGCCACATCCACCATCAACGGCTATTCAAATGTGGATGTCAATGTCAGAAGCAGCGCCGAGCTTGCGGGCGAAAAGGTGAACCTCGCCGCCTATGCGCCGACGTTTGATAATGGTACGGTCTTTAAGGATGCGACCGCCGTCGCCAACACGGTCATCAGCTGGATCACCCGTACCATCCAGAAGGTTTCCCAGTGGATCGAGAAAAAGGTATCCAAGATTCCGTTCATCGGATGGCTCATTAAAAAGATCGTCCATAAGATCGTTGAGTGGATCACCGAGATCATCAAAATCATCACCTACTCCGACTCCGAAAGCTTCACGACCGGCTCACTCGATTCGCAGGGCGACCTCGTTGCAGGCGTGTATATCGCCTCCGGCGCAAAGGTGCACCTCGGCGGCGCGGCTGCGGGCATGCAGATCGACGTTCTCCAGGACGGCACCGTCATGGCCGCCGGACTGGATAATGACTACGACGGCAACCTGAGCGCGTTCTATACGATTCAAGGCGAAAAAATGCTGTTCGGGCCGATTTACAACAATGACGCGGGCACGCTCACCATCACCGTGCACAATGGCAGCCTGAACACGGCGAGCGCGTTTACCGCTTACGGAAACGCCTATCTTGCGAACATTGTCATCAACAATGACTCTAATCTCGATCTGGTGTTCGATGTGTTCCGGGTTGCGAACCCCGCGGCGATTGCGCCGGATGTGCAGTCCAGCGCGAACAACAATTACCAGCCCGTTCTGGTCTATGCGGACGAAATCCCGGTCATCACCATCAACTCCGCGGGCGGCGGCGACGTCGTGTTTACAAAAACCGTTGAAAACGTGCGCGGTTCTATGACAATCGCCATGACGGGCGGCACCCCCGGCGACATATATGCCATCCACGATGAGCAGGGCAGCGCGATCCGCGTGAATCGGTTCACCGCGTACGGCGCACACAACATCGGCAAGTCTCCGACGGACAAGCTGATCGTCGAGTTCTATAACGCAAGCGCCAAACCCGCTCAGTATGGGTCAGACGGCAGAATGGTGCGCATGGGAGAAACCGCGCGTACCTCGCTGATGGATGTTGAAGCGGGCGGCACAATCTATATCTCGATCTGCCTCGTAGTGGATATCGGCGAAATCGACCTGACGGGAACGACCATTTCCGCGTATGTCGCCGCATTGAACCTGCCTACACCCAAGCTGACCGTCGAAAAGATACGCGCCGGCGGACAGGTCTATATCGAGCAAAAACAGACGCGCATCCGCTATACCGATGTTTCGTTGATCGCGAGCGCGGATGTGGATACGATCAGCTACCCCAACGGCTCGATGAGCTTCGTGGCGAACTTCCCGGCCGTTGCACCGGGCGCGTCCGCGAGTCTGATGCAGTTGGAAGGCACAAATTACTGGTATTCGCCCGCTACGGGACTGATCAGCATCGACGCGCAGAATTTCGCATTCTATGCCGGCACCCTCGGTACAGCCCATGTGAGCAGCGACTATACGACCTATCAGCTGCCCAACAGCGTGACGGTCACCATCCTCAACGCCACGGGCAAAATCGTGAGCGTATCGCGCCTGAGCAGTTCGGGCGGGGCGGATGAGGTTTACCAGCTCAGCGACTTTACCATCACCTACGATGTGAACGGCAATCTCGTGCTGACTCTCCCCTCCACCGCAGAGAATGAAACGGGCACATCCGTCACCATCGACCGGGAAACCGGCGAGGCAACCATGAAGATCGCCTCCAACGGCGCGGCGATTTACCTGCGCCGCTCGGCGGGCAGCCTCGGCTGGGAACTGCCAAACGGCATCCTGATTTACTTCAAATCGGCGTTCGTGCAGAACGGCAAAATCGTGGATGTGACGTGGATCGGCAAGAACGGAACGAACGATCTGTATGTGCTTGAGGATCTCAGTGACACGGCAAGGAACACCTTCCATGTTGTCGAGATGGCGTCCGGCGGCACGGGCAGCGCGTTCGTGGCAGGCTATCTTTACACCAGAACGCAGCTTACCGACCTGATCAACGGCACTGCGATCAGCTACTATAACAACATTGACGAGGCAATCGAGGCGATTGAATCGGCCGTTTCCGGCATCAATCTGAATTCCCTCGGCCTGTCGTTCGACAAACAGTATGTGCTGGATGAGGATAACAAACCGACCACCGAAATCGACATCGCGGCAACATACGGTTCTTTGGGGAGCGAAAACGCCGATGCGCTCACCGCGATACTTACGGCATTGCTCACGGGCATCACGGCGGAGCTGACGAACAACCTTACCATCATGCTCGACGGATTTGAACTGAGCATCCGTGTTTCCACCAACGGCGCCAACTTTGCCGTAACAAAGCTGAGCGTTGGTTACAGCGTCAGTGATGCGAACCTGCCCGAAGGCACGGCAGCCACGCTCGGCACGGCGATTAAGAACGGCTCCGGAAACGGAACGCTGTACAGCTACACCAACGATTACGCCGTTGGCGACGAACTTGAAGGGCAGGGCGCCGACACGGCGATCACCGATTACGGATACACGCACACGGCCACAGAGGGCACGCTCGAAAGCATCAACGTGATCCGTTCCTACAAAACCGTTTCCGGTGAAGAAACCGTCGTCTATACGCTGCGCACCGCAAGAAAGAGCGGCGAGCTGACGTTTGTGAGCAGCAAGGAAAACAAGGATGCCGGCGGAAACGTCGTGAGCGTCACCTCATACTACTCCTGTGCGCTTGCCGGGTTTGAGGGCATCGTGTTTGCCATCAACGTCAACATCGCAAGTCCCGACAGCAGCACGCTTCGTGCGTTCCGGTTGGCGCAGGGCGCGTCGGGCGAAACGACCGCCACGGCGGACAGCGGCGGCATTTACACGATCACCGGCATGAACGGCGGCTATGTGGTCGTCAACGGCAACTACCGCTTCATCGACGATGCGTCCGACATCGCGGATCCTACCGCCATCCTTTACCTGACGCAGGACGCCGTGGCTGTTTATCCGGACGGAAAAATCGGCTTGGTCGCAGTTGAAGGCGGCACGGTCGAGGTGGATCCGGATACGGGCGAGCGCAAATACATCGCGGCGAAGATCGCCATCGCGCCCACGCTGACACAGAAAAAGGACGCTGACGGAAAATTCGTCTACTCGTCCATCCAGTATTATTATAACAAGAGCAATGTAGCCCAAAGGATGACGTACGCGCAGTACCTTGCGTGGGTTGCCGCGGATTCTGCAGCACAAACCGCTTACCAGGCCGCCATGGACGCGCGCGCCGCCGAGCTGGATGCAGCCGTCGCCGCGGAAAAAGCTAGGTATGAACAGATGGGACTCTTCCTGTCGAGCTGGGATGAGGCGATCTTCCGCTCTTCCTACAACGATTATACGACGCAGCTGCCTGACGCAGTCACCTATCAGGTACCTTCGTGGTTCCGCAGCGGCAATTACGCCATCGAGTATGATGCCGTGAACGGCCTGCCTGTTTACAGCGTGTATAAAGATTCCCCTGACAGCGAGCTTGACTATTATAAGGTCGACTACTACGGCTCGTTTGAACAAATACTGGCGCTCGCTCGGCTTTCGGGCAGCGGATACACACTTAATTCGCATTTGACCCAAGCGCAATACGATGCGCTGCCCTATACCTTAAAATCCCTGTTTACGCCCGTCTATAAGAGCGTGTACAACTACATCGACGGCACGGTGATCATCTCGCCCGATGTGGATAGTCTCGGCGCGTATGTCACCTATGTGTCCGGCGCGAACGTACCCGCGTTCGACATTCCGATGGACGAGTTTGGGCGCGGCATCCTCGATAAGGAAACCCGTATTGTAGCGGTGAAGGATCAGACGACGGGCAAATATACGAACCTGAACCTGATCTTCCTTGGTGCGGATGGCGATGTGGCGGCGGTCTACGACGGCACGGGTCTGCGCTTCAACGAAGGCGTGAGCGCATACGATGCAGCGACGACCGTGTGGTCCGCGTACGCGCCCGCCCTGGTCAACGGGGAGAATAACCTGCTCGTTTCCTATGACAAGGGCATGATGGTGAAGTTCCTCGAGGTGATGTCCGGCGTGTATACGACGATCGACAGCATCATCACCGATAAGGACACCCTTAGGTGGGATTATGCAAACGCCCTGTACTTCACAGACGGCACCGACGGGCCGATGCTCCTTGAAAAGAGCGACACCTATTACGCGTACGACCTCATCGACAATATGTTTAACCGGCTTGCCGCCAAACCGACGGAAGGCGTCGAGGGAACCGATTATTTCAGGGCCGTGACGCTGACCAGCCCCGCAAACGGTCTGATCAAACTTTCCATCATGGTCGACGTGGCTTTGCCGCAGAGAACGCGCGCCTTTGAACCCGCACGCACGTTCTTCGTGCTGGCGGACGGCGATACGCTGGGCAGCAGCGACGGCGCGCAGGATCTGCTGCTCATGCGCAGCACATCCTCTTACCTGCCGCAGGAGATTGCGATGAACGGCATCGTAGAATCGATGGAGACCTCGGGCGAAAAGGTGATCATCGTCGTCGAGAGCGAGGGCGAAACCTGGATCGGCTCCGCAGGCGCTGGCAGGCGGGACATTTATGCCGACGAGGTATCCTTCTACGTCAACGGCAGCGCAAGCTCCATCGGCACAAGCCTGGATCATGTATCCATCGGGGCGTTCAGCGCGGACAACCACACCGTTACGATGTATATCTTCGGATATGACCCCGCCGGACTGACCGTACCCACCTATTCCGGCAGCGCATTCCTCGATGTGTTCGATCACATGGTGCTGCGTTCCGCCGAGCTTGAAGGCGGCAGCCTGATCGAGTACCACCTGTTCAACGGTTCGAGCCTAACGTTCCTCGACGCGGATATGGCAGGCACGGTGCGCGTAACCGATGAGGCGGGCGGCGTAAGCAATGTGACCATCGGCACCAACGGAGCAAGCGGCGATTTGGGCGGCATAAGGCTTGCGGGCGGCACGCTGGACATCGATGTGGACGGCGACATCGCGTTTGACAAGATCGAACTTTTGGGTGGTGCGAAGCTTTACCTGCGTACGACCTTCGGTGGAATCAGCCATGTAGGCGCAGGCGGCTACCTCTATGCGGACGCGAGCGCGGGCAACGGCATCGTCCTGCGCGCGGCGGGGAATATCGGGCAGGCATCGAACCGCCTGATCATCGACGTACCCGCGTCGCTCACCGTTGAAATCGAACAGGCACTGAATATCTATATCGAAGCCGTCGCACTCACGGG
This sequence comes from uncultured Clostridium sp., assembly GCA_964550295.1. GTDB lineage: Bacteria > Bacillota > Clostridia > Christensenellales > CAG-138 > Phil1. The sequence goes on from CAZJYV010000001.1 coordinate 31,051, forward strand.
AAACGTGCCATTTGCGCGCGCGTATCCCGCGGATCCCGCGCAGGCGGGCGGGCGCGATGTGAACGGCAACCAGGCATCCGGCGACTTGATGGGCGACGCGGGCGGCGAAACCGTCAACGTACCCGTTGCGAATCAGTCGCCCGAGGCGCTTTCCGACAGGCTGCTGACCGATTGCGCGGACGACCGCACAAAATGGACAGGCGCAATCAACGACGCGGGGCTTGCGGCTTACATCAACGCCGTGATGGCGCAAACGAAAGACAGCGCCGATATGCTCAGCAAGAGCGAGCTGATCAAACTGCTCAACCTTGCAGTGCCCGTCGGCGGAACGAAATGGACTGCGGCCACCCTCGCCGCGAAGACGGATGCAGAGGTTGCGGCGCTGCTCAAGGCGGCCCTCGAACTCCGGAACGCGGGGGATACGGCCTATGTGCTGACAAATGAAAACGTCGGCGGCGCGCTGACCCTGCTGCTTGGCAGCGACGCGTTCAACAGGAACGGCGCGGGAAGCCTGAGCGAGCTGCTCGAAACGCTTCTGACGGACGAGGAGCTCGAAAACCTCACCCAAGGCGCGTGGGACGGTGCAACTTATCCCGCTGTCACGCCCGTGGATACGCCCGCAAAGGCGTTCAGCCTGCATATCGGGCAGAGCACAGGCGCGACGTTCGTTTCAAACGAGGGCGATATCATCATCCTTCAGGATACGGGCGATTTCACGGCGGGTGGTATTGAAAGCCGCCGCGGGGATGTGCGAATCACAGCGAGCAACGGCGATATCGAGGGTGGCGCGACGAGCGCATCCGATCCGGCCAACATCGTTGCGCGCAGCATCATCCTCAACGCTTCCGGCGCAATCGGCGGGAACACGCCTCTTGTGATCGACGAAGTGGATAACAGGATCGTTCCCGTTGCAAACATCACAGCGCCCACGGCAAACAGCGCGCCGGCGACCGGCTACAAAGATGTAACGGTCGTATACGCGGCGGATCTGGATGGCGACGGCAATCCGATTGCGGGCACGTGGGGATTCCGCCTTGCGGTCGATATTCAATACACTTGGATACGCCAATTCTTCGCGGCGGACGCCACGCGCATCGATGCGAACGCGGGCGGTTCAATCGCGATCACCGAGCGAAACGGCAACTTCGGCGCGGGCATCCTCACCTCCGGCGGCGACGTAACGCTGAACATCGCGGGTGACCTCCTCGACGCGCGGACGGACGCCGAAAGAACCGCTGGTACGCGGAACATCACCGGCGCGGGCGATCTGGATGTGACGCTGACCAACTGCGACGTGGGCACGGCAGCCAAACCCATCGCCGTGCGCGTACCCGGGTTGATGCGCGTCACCTGTTCGGGCGATGTGTATATTGATGCGCTGGGTAGCCTTACGCTCGATATGAACAGCGGCACAGGGCATACGCAGATTGCGGTCGAGCAGAATCTCACCCTCAACAGCCTTGGCAGCGCACCGCTCACCGGCAGTGCGCTTGCGGGCGGGTCGATTGCCATCAGCGCGGCGGGCGATATCGGCACGGCGGCCTCACCCTTTGCGGTGGATACGAACCGACTGCTGACGGGCGGAACGCTGACGCTGACAGGGGCGAACATCTATATTGAAGAATTAACGGGCGATCTGCTGCTCCGGGGGCTGACGGCTTCCGGCGAAGCGTGGCTGAGCGTGCCGGGCAAACTCCTTGCCGCCCCCGGCAGCGACCTTTCGATTGAGGATGCAGCTGACGCGCAGGCGGCGGCGAACGAAGCCAAGAATGCAGCCGACCAGGCGCAGGCGGACGCACAGGTCTATGATCGGTATGCAGTCCGACTCGAGGCAGTGGCCGATGTGCGCCGGCAGGCGAAGCTTGCGGCGGAACAGATCGAGGCTGACGCACTGGCCGTCCTTGCCGCTGCGCAGACTGCCAACTCCGGACGCAAAAGCGCCGAGATCGAAGCAGACATCCTTGCGAAGAAAGACGCGCGCAACCTGCTCAACCCGCTGGATGCGGACTATATGACAAACTATCTGGCGCTAACGGCCGAAATCAACGCGCTCGCCAGCGAACTTGCCGCCAAAAAGCAAACCCAGCAGCAAGAGGATGCGGCGCGGGCAGCTTACGAACGGGCGCATGGCGTTGCCGAAACGGCCAGAAGCGCATTTAATGCGACGGCGCTTGCGGCGTCCGGTGCGCGCACGGAGGCAAACAGGCTTGCGGGCATCGCAGCGGACAGGCTGAACGATTACGCAAACGCGCTCTCAACGCTTGAAAGCAGACTGCTTGCGGCGGTTGCGGCAACCTCCGCCGTGACCACGGGCGGAAACCTGACCCTGATTGCGGGCGGCGGCGTCGGCGAGGGCTGCGCGCTGCGCGCGAACGTCGGCGGAAAACTGTTTGTCGCGGGCGGAACGGGCGGCGTATCGATTGCCTCGGGTGCGGATTTGGCCATAGGCGGCATCACCGCGGGGGGAACGGTCAGCGTCAAATCGCTTGGCGGCATAACGGGTGCGGCGGACGAAGGGCAGGCTGATCTCACAGCGCCGACGGTGCGGCTCGTATCCCTCGGCTCGCATGACGTGGGCGCGCGGACCGACCCGGTCCGACTGAGCGCGGACAGCTTCTCCGGCTCCGGCAGGAACGTATATCTGACAAACGATCGGGCGATTGTCCTTGGCAGTGTGACGGGCGACCAGGATGTCGTCATCCGCGCGGCGGGCGATATATCGACAAGCGGCGGCATACTTTCAGCCTTCAGGCTGGAGGTCGCGGCGGACGGCGATGTGAACATCGATACGAGTGCGGGCAGCCTGCTTGTTACCGGCAGGAACATCACGATCGTCAACCATTCCCCGCACCTGAACGTGCTGGAAATGAAGGGCGAAACGCTCACGCTGGCGACGGACGGCTCCCTCGGGACGGATCCGCATGGCACTGGCATCGAGGGACGGAGCCTGCTGATTGCCGCAGGCGGCGACATCGGCACCAAAGACCAGCCGCTCAGGGTTCTCATTACGGGCAAGGTCGAGGCGACATCGCTCTACGGCGAAGTGCATATCCTGCTGCTGCAGGACAAGAACGCGAACTATTCGCATCGCGTGCTGAAGGATGAAAAGACAGGCGTTATCGTTGAGGGCCACAGCATCCATTGGGCGACGACGCTGCGCGTGGATGATATCGACTTCGACGGGGATTCACCCCTGCTTGAGATGATCCGCGCGGCCATCAGGGCGCACAAGCTCCTCGCAGGTTACGAGATCGTGCTCGATGCGGGCGGCGCGCAGGCGTATCGCGGCAGGCTTACGATCACCATCCCCGTGGATGAAGCGTACAACGGGCGGACGGTGTATGTGCTCTATGAGGATCAAAACGGCGCGACGGTCAGCGTGGAATGCGTGGTTGAAAACGGTGCTGTGACCTTTGTGGCGGAGGGATACACCTCTACGGTGGCGGTGGTGCTGCCTTTGGTCGGCATCCCGCAGACGGGCGGCGCATGGCTGCCCATCGCGTGGCTGCTGCTTGCGGCCGGACTCGTGATGTTTGCCGCAGCGCGCGGGAGAAGGAAAGA
>CAZJYV010000001.1:34711-38011 GCA_964550295.1 uncultured Clostridium sp.
TGCTGCTTGCGGCCGGACTCGTGATGTTTGCCGCAGCGCGCGGGAGAAGGAAAGAGGTAAAGTAGAACCACAGCAGCCCCGGCGATTAGCCGGGGCTGCTTTTCTGCTTAGCGTTGCCTATCCGTAGTTCTTATGATATGTTTTCATATGAGACTTGTCGTATTAAATGGAGGATCACAGTGGCATCGTTCAGTGATATTGAGAAGATATTTTCTTGGAATCTCAAAGGAAAGTACTGCATCGAAATATGTTTTTCGATTGACGGAAGCGAAAAATTTTCAGGTTGTTGGATGGGGAAAATGTCGCATTCGATATCGAAAGAGGATATATACTGGTTCGGTTTATCAACGGACGGGCTTAATGCACATGAGTTCTGTTCTTTTGAAGAGTTTGCTCAAGCGAAAGTGTTCGATGGAAAAAGCCTAAAAGAAGTGTGCGCTGGCATTGCATTGCATGAAATCGACGGGTTGGATCCTCAATACAGGCTTGACTTCTATAAACAACAGCAATAGAAAAGAATATCGCAAATTAAAAAGCTCCGAACCATCGGAGCTTGTCGTTATCGGTCAAGAACGCTTATTCCTGCCCACAGGAACATGCGGGCGCTGCCTTGGCCCTTCTTGCGGCCAAGAAGTCCGGCGTTTGTGCGAGGACGATTGCGCCGAACATGATGACGCAGCCGATCAGCTCGCGCGCGGTGAGCGTCTGGGAGAGAAGCACCCAGCCCGCAAGAGCCGCGAACACGGACTCAAGGCTCATCAGGAGCGAGGCCATAGCAGGTGAGGTGTTCTTCTGGGCAATCATCTGCAGCGTGTAGCCCACGCCGGAACTGAGAACGCCGGAGTATAAAATGGGCAGCCACGCCGCAAGCAAAATAACGGAGGAGGTGATGCCCTCCGTAAAGAGCGCCACAACGCCGGAAAGCACGCCGCAGACAAAGAACTGGATGGCGCTCATCTTCACGCAATCCACCTTTTGCGAAAAATGGTCGATCACGAGGATGTGCAGGGAGTAGCAGAACGCGCAGGCGATCTCGAGCAAATCGCGCGTTTCAATCCGCAGCCCTTCCTTGATGCAAAGCAGGTACATGCCGAAAACCGCGAGAAGAACGCTGACCCAAATGGTAAAATGCGCGCGCTTTTTTAGAAAAATACCGATAATGGGTACGATGATGATATAGAGCGCAGTCAGGAAGCCCGCTTTGCCCACGTTGATGTCCAACGCGATGCCTAGCTGCTGCAAAGCGGAGGCTACCGTGAGGATGACGCCGCACGCAACGCCGCCGATCACAAGCGCCTTTTTGCCGCCTGGCTGGGCTTCCGGCGCGTCGGCGTCCGCCCCGCGCGACTTGCGGAAACGGGTCATAAAATAAATCACGGGCAGCAGGGCAAGACCCGCGATAATGGAGCGCACGGCGTTGAACGTAAATGGTCCCAAACTGTCCATCGCCACGCTTTGGGCGACAAATGCGGAACCCCAGATGATTGCAGTGAGCAGCAGAAGCAGGTTGCTTTGTAGTCTTTTATTCTTCGTCATATGTTTATTTTAACATAAGGGCCGCGCGTTTTCATCTTTTTATTGTTGTGTAAATGATGTATAATGCAATGAGTATTTGTGAGGTTTCTATATGCTGAATATCCAGACGAAAATCATGACCGAAAACGACTGCTATAAGGATGGCCGCACGATGACGCCGCGCGGCATTACCATCCACAGCACCGCGGAGCCGGGCGTCCGCGCGCGCATGTGGTACGATATGTGGAATAAGCCGGCCTCCGAACAAAACGGACGCGAGGTGTGCGTACACGCGTTTATGGATGATGAGGTCGTTATGCAATATCTTCCATGGAATCACAGGGGCTGGCATGCCGGCGGACGTGATAACGACGACCACATCGGCATCGAGATCTGTGAGCCGGAGGGTGTGCGCTATGAGGCGGATTTTGATATCATCGGTTACGACGTTGCCCGTTACCGCCCCTATTTTGAAAAAGTTTATGCGGACGCGGTGGCGCTGTGCGTTTACCTGATGCGGCAGTTTCCGACCATCCGCTTTGATGAGATTATCAGCCATGACGAGGGGTGGCTGCGCGGCACGGCAAGCGCACATCACGACCCCGAGCATTGGTGGCGCTTCCACGGCAAGGATATGAACGACTTCCGTGCGGATGTGTGCAAAGCTTTGGGAGAGGATGTCTGAAAAGATGGATCAGATGAGATTTGTCGATCTGCACTGCGACACGATCGTGTGTGAAATCATGAAAAGCCGGGGCGAGAAACGGCTGCGTTCCAATCCGCAGGGACATCTCGACCTGGAACGGCTTCAAAAAGCGGGTTCGCTTGTGCAGGCGTTCGCCCTGTTTATCTCTAAAGATGCCAAAGAGCATGGATATGCGGACAGCAACCTCGACCCGTGGACGTTTTTTAACGTCGCGGCGGATTGGTACGAGCGCGAGCTTGCGGACAACGCGGATATCCTCGCGCCCGTGCTGCGCTATGCGGACATTGCGGCGAACGCCGCTGCGGGAAAGATCGGCGCCCTGTTGACGGTTGAGGACGGCATGCCGCTCGAAGGCGAGCTTTCGCGCCTCGATGAAATGTATCACAGGGGCGTTCGCCTCATCACCGTCACTTGGAACCATGAGAACAGCCTCGGTTATCCAAACGCGACCGCGCCGGACAAGGGCCTTAAGCCCTTTGGCTTTGCGGCGCTCACGCGCATGAACGAGCTTGGCATCATCGCGGATGTTTCGCATCTTTCGGACGCAGGCTTTTGGGATATCGCCGAGCATACGAAAAAACCCTTTGTCGCCTCGCATTCGAACGCGCGCGCGCTGTGTCCCGTCATGCGCAACTTATCGGATGAGATGCTGCGCGCACTCGCGCAAAAGGGCGGTGTTACCGGTTTGAACTTCGCCTCCTACTTTCTGGCGGAAAACAGCCGCTATACATATACGAAGGATCTCGTGCGCAACGCGCGTTACATTGCGGACAAGGCGGGCGTTGCCACGGTCGCGCTCGGCAGCGATTTCGACGGGATCGATAGCATATTGGAATTTACCGACTGCACCGGTTTTGAAAGGATCGAGGAGGCACTCAACCGGGTGTTTACCGCGCGCGAGGTGGATATGATCACCCACGAGAACGCGCTTCGCGTCCTGCGGGATAATTTAGCCTGATGGGCTTTTATTTCAACCGTTGTGACAGAACGGAGTATCATAAAAAGGAGATAACGCGATGGATGTATTCGAGGCGCTATCCGCTATGACCATGACCCCGGGCGTGACGGGCAACGAAGCC
>CAZJYV010000001.1:38021-40831 GCA_964550295.1 uncultured Clostridium sp.
TTGCAAAGCCTATACGGACGATATTATTATCGACAATATGGGCAACACGTACGCGCGCATCGGCGAGGATGGGCCGACGCTGCTCGTCATGGCTCACATGGATGAGGTGGGCATGATGGTCACCTACATCGAGGAAAACGGCATGCTGCGCATCCGTTCCGTCGCAGGGGTGGACCCGCGCGTGCTGCCGGGCAGCGAGGTGCTCGTACACGGCAAAAAGGTGATCAACGCAGTGATCGGGGCTGTTCCGCCGCACCTGCAGAACGATGGCGACAACAACAACGCCTACACTGCTGATGATCTTGTGTGCGACACGGGGCTATCCGGTGAAGAGGTGCGTGCGCTTGTGAACGTGGGGGATAACGTCACCTTCCGCCTCTTGCAGCCCATGAAACTGAAAAACAACATCATCGCGGGCAAAACCTTTGATGATCGCGCCTGCATCGCTGTGATGCTCGAGGCGATGGATATCCTTAAGTCCCGCAAGCTGAACTGCAAAGTCGTCTTCTGCGCTTCCGTTCAGGAGGAAAGCGGCGGCGGCGGCGCAATGGCTGGCGGCTATACCATAAGGCCTGATCTTGCCATCGCGATCGATGTTTGTCACGCGCCGACCCCCGGCACCAAGCAGTTTGACACGGTGGAGTTGGATAAGGTCGCCGTCACCTGCGGCGCGAACATCCATCCCAAGGTGTTTGATATGATCCGCGATTCCGCAAACGAGCAAAATATCCCGTGGGAAACGGACGTTGCAGTCGGCGCCACAGGTACGGATGCGTGGGATCTGCAGATTCAGGCGGGCGGCATCCCCTGCGGGCTTATTTCGCTGCCCCTTCGCTATATGCATACATGCGTGGAGGTCATCTCGCTCGACACGCTAAAAAACTGCGCGAAGGTCATCGCGGGCGTCGCCGCGAACCTCTGCGGCAACATGGAGGAAAAGCTATGCTTGGACGATTAGAGGAACTGACCAACATCTACGGCGTGTCCGGCGACGAGGGGCGGGTCCGCAAATACCTCAAGGACGCGCTCGACGGGATGGGGCTTGCGCATAAAACGGACACGATGGGCAACCTCATCGTCCATAAGCAAGGGCAGGGGCGCCGCGTGATGGTTTGCGCCCATATGGACGAGGTCGGCATGATCGTGCGCGGCATCCTCGACAGCGGTCTGATCGCCTATGAGCAGGCGGGTCTTGACCCGCGCGTGGTGATCTCAAAGCGCGTCGTTGTCGGACGCGATAATGTGGAGGGCGTGATCGGCGCAAAGGCGATCCACCTGCAGAGCCGCGACGAATTCAAGCGCGCTCTGCCGCATGGTGAGCTGTATATCGACATCGGCGCCAAGGATAAGGCGGACGCGCAAAAGTCCGTCAAGCTCGGCGACCGCATCTGCTTCACAACGAAGTTCGAAAGGCTGGGCGAGGATACCGTCAAAGCCAAGGCGTTGGATGATCGCGTCGGCTGCGCGATTTTGATGGAACTTTTAAAGAACGATTATGAATGCGACCTTTGGGCGGTGTTTACCGTTCAGGAGGAGGTCGGCCTTCGCGGCGCGCGCGCCGCGGTCTTCACAGCCGCGCCGGATGTCGCGCTTGTGCTTGAGGGAACGACCGCCAACGACATGCCTAAGGCCAAGGATCACGAACATGTGACGAAGATGGGCGGCGGGCCTGCCGTCACCTTCATGGACGGCGGCACCGTAACGCGCCCGAAGATGTTCCGCGCCCTGCAGGAAACGGCAAAGGCTGAAAATATCCCTTACCAGATCCGCCAGGGCAACCGCGGCGGCACGGACGGCGGCGCCATCAACCGCGCGCTGGACGGCTGCGTGGTCGGCGGCATCAGCGTACCCTGCCGCTATATCCATTCCCCCGCGAGCCTTGCGTCCGTCCGGGATATCGAAAACGCGTATCGGCTTGCGGATGCTTTCCTTCGGACCAAAAAATTCGACGAGGTGCTTTGATTATGGATAACAAGACTCTTGAAACGATACTCACCACCTACGGCCCCACCGGCCATGAGGAGCGGATCGGCGCTGCTTTGCAGGAGCTTGTCGCTCCCTATGCGGATGACGTGTATACGGATAAACTGGGCAACCTCATCGCCCTCAAGCGCGGAACGTCGGGCAAAAAGATCCTCGTCACCGCGCACATGGATCAGATCGGCCTGATCGTCGTGGGCATCGATGAGAAGGGCTTCCTGCGCGTGTCCAACGTTGGCGGCGTGAACCCCGTGCTGTCGGCGGGGCATCAGGTCGTGTTCGAGAACGGCACGCGCGGCGTCGTCTACTTCGAGCGCACGGAAAAGGGGTTGGCCGAGGTCACGATGCCTAAACTGTTCGTAGATATCGGCGCGGAAAACCGTGCGGATGCCGAAAAAAAGGTCGGCATAGGCGACATGTGCGTGTTCGTGGGCTGTTTCGCGGAACTTGGCAACCGCATTTCCTGCTCGACACTGGATGACCGCATCTGCTGTGCGGCGGTGGTTGAGGCGATGAAGCAGACCAAAAGCGAGCATGATGTGTACTACTGCTTCACCGTTCAGGAGGAGGTCGGTCTTCGCGGCGCAGGCGTCGCGGCCTATGCCATCGAGCCGGATCTGGGCATCAGCCTTGATGTGACCGGCACGGGCGACCTGCCGGAGGCGCTGCTCATGGCAGTTGAACTCGGCAAGGGACCCACGGTAAAGGCGATGGATTCCTCCGTGATTGTGCCCCCCGTAGTGCGTGCTTTTATGGAGAACGCGGCGACCGAAGCGGGCATCCCCTTCCAGCGCGAGGTTCTGCGTGCGGGCGGCACCGATACGGGCGCC
>CAZJYV010000001.1:40841-44638 GCA_964550295.1 uncultured Clostridium sp.
CCGTGCAGCGCACGCGCGGCGGCGTGCTTGCGGGCTGCATCTCCATCGGCACGCGCTATATCCATTCCCCGGTTGAAACCTGCGACAGGCGCGATTTTGACAATGCCGTCAAGCTGCTTTGTGCCTGCCTCGCGAAAAAGGAGCTGCCGCACAGATGAATGAGATCGACCTCCGGCTTGCGCGCCTGCGCGCGCTGATGAACGAACACGATCTTGCGGCCTATTATGTGCCCACGGATGATTTTCACCTGAGCGAATATGTCGGGGCGTATTTCCGCGCGCGTGTGTATCTGACCGGCTTCACAGGTTCTGCCGGAACGCTTGTCGTCACGCAGGATGAAGCCTGCCTCTGGGTGGATTCGCGCTATTTCCTTCAAAGCGAATTCCAGACGCAAGGCACTGCCGTGCGGATTATGAAGATCGGCGAGGAAGGCGTGCCGACCATCGCGCAGTATCTTATGGAAAAACTGCCTGAAGGCGGGCGGCTCGGTTTTGACGGGCGCACCGTGTCCGCCCAGTGGGCACTCAAAACGGGCAGGCAGCTTGCGGCGAAAAAAGTGACGCTCGTACCTGCGCTCGACCTTGTGGGCGCGATCTGGGAAGACCGTCCTGCGCTTCCCTGCGGAAAAGTATGGGTGCTGTCCGATGAATATGCCGGCAGAAGCGCCGCGGATAAGCTTGCAGCCGTTCGCGCCGTCATGCAGGAGAAGGATGCCGACGCCCATGTGCTCACAACCCTGGACGACATCGCGTGGCTTTTAAACATCCGCGGGGATGACATCCCCAACACGCCCGTGGTGCTTTCCTATCTGATCGTCGAGCGGGATGTGGCTTATCTGTTTATCGACGGCGAAAAGCTGGACGAAGCGGTGCAAAGCTATCTCGATTCCCTCAATGTCAAAACGCTGCCCTACGGCGACGTGTACGCGTTCGTTTCCCGCTATGGAGAGGGAAGCTCCGTGCTTCTGTGCGGCGATCGGATCAACGACACGCTCTATGATACCCTGGCAAAGGATGCCATCATCATCGACGCGGAAAATCCCGAGATGCTCGCCAAAGCCGTCAAGAACGAAATTGAGGTGGAAAACGCGCGCCGCGCGCACATCAAGGATGGCCTCGCCCTCACGCGCTTTATCAAGTGGGCTAAGGAAAACGTCGGCCAAATCGAGATGGATGAAATCTCCGCAGCCGACTATCTCGAGAGCTTGCGCGCTGCGCAGCCGGGCTGCCTTGGCATGAGCTTCAACACCATCTGTGCCTACGGCCCGCACGCCGCGCTGCCGCATTACTCGGCAACGCCGGAAACGAGCGCGAAGATCGAGCCGAAGGGTTTCCTTCTCGTCGATTCCGGCGGGCAGTATTACGAGGGTACCACGGATGTGACGCGTACCTTCGCCGTGGGCGAGCTGACGGACGAGCAAAAAAAGCACTTTGCCCTCGTGCTGCGCGGGATGCTCGCGCTTGCAAACGCGCGTTTTCGGTATGGCTGCCGCGGCGCAAACCTCGACGCGCTCTGCCGTGCCCCCATCTGGGAAGCCGGACTTGACTATAAGCACGGCACCGGCCACGGCGTGGGATATCTGCTGGGCGTACACGAAGGACCCAATCACTTCCGCTGGAAGCTTGAGGACGGCAAGGTTGATTCCTGCGTGCTCGAGGAAGGCATGATCACCTCCGACGAGCCCGGCCTTTACTTTGAGGGCAGTTACGGCATCCGTACGGAAAACCTCATCGTGTGCAGCAAGGATATCAAGAATGAGTACGGGCAGTATATGTGCTTTGAAACGCTCACCTGCGCCCCGATTGACCTCGATGCGATCGACGCAGCGCTGCTGAGCGAAACGGAAAAGAAGCAGCTCAATGCCTACCACGCTTTCGTCTTTGAGAAGCTTGCGCCTCTCATGGACAGGGAGGAGCGCGAATGGCTGCGCAAATATACGCGCACGGTCTGATCGGCGGATGAACATCTATCAAACATATTTCGGGCGCTATAAGATCCCCTTCTTCACGGCGGTCGTCTGTGTGGCGTGCGAGGCGGTCTGCGATCTGCTCGGCCCGACCATCATGGCGAAAATCATCAACGAGGGCATCGAGCAAGCCAGCATGGAACATATCCTGCGCAACGGCGGCTGGATGCTTCTCGTTACGTTTTTGGGCGCGATCTTTGCCGTTTCGCGCAGCATGTTGGCAAGCCGCGTGTCGCAGAGGCTCGGCGCGGACCTGCGCTGCGAGCTGTTCTCCAAAGTCATGCGTTTATCCGAGCAGGCGGCGGATCAAATCCAAAGCGGCTCCCTGATTACGCGCCTGACGAACGATGTGCAGCAGATTACGCAGTTTGTCAACGGAACGATGCGCATTTTCTTCAAGGCGCCGGTGACCTGCATCGGCAGCATCGTGCTGGCGACCCTGCTCAATCCCGGCCTGTCGCTGATCATGTACGCGGTCGTCGCCGTCGTGGCGCTCGGCATCGTGGTGAGCATGCGCCTGTCCTACCCGCGCTACGGTGCGCTGCAGCGCGCGATGGATCGTATGAACGCCGTGGTGCAGGAGTACCTCATCGGCGTTCGGCTCGTAAAGGCGTTCGGCACATACGATTCGGAAGAAAAGCGCTTCAGCGGGGCGAACGATGAGCTGATGAAAAAAGGCGTTGCCGCGCAGATGATCATCACCTTCATTTCACCCATCATGACGCTTTCGGTCGGCATCGGCACGGTCGTCGCCATAAGACTCGGCGCGAACCAAACCGCAGCGGGGCTGACGCAGCCGGGCGACGTTTCGGCATTTACCATCTACATGGCGCAGATTCTGACTTCGCTTTTGATGATCACAAACATCTTCAATGTGTTTGTGCGCACCAAGGCGTCCAACGCGCGCGTGCGCGAGGTGCTCGGGGGAAATGAGGATTTTGTGGAGGACGGCGCAGCGAAGCCCCAAGAGCGGCTGGGCGGCAGCGTGGAGTTTTCGCGCGTCACCTTCTCCTATCCGGGAAGCGCGGGCGACCCCGTACTCAAGGAGCTCTCCTTTTCCATCGGGGAAGGAAAAACGCTTGCGATCATCGGCCCAACGGGCAGCGGCAAGTCCACGATCGCGTGGCTGCTGATGCGCTTTTATGATGCGGACGCCGGCAAAATTTTGATCGGCGGCCGGGATATTCGGGAGGCGGACCCTGCGCTCGTTCGCGCAAGCGTCGCCCTCGTGCCGCAAAAACCGATGCTTTTTTCCGGCTCGGTCAAAAGCAATCTCCTCTGGGGAAATCGGGATGCGACGGACGAGCAGCTTGCCCGCGCCCTCGATACTGCGCAGGCAGGCTTCGTGGGGGATATGCCGGAGGGGGTGGACAGCATCCTCGGAAGCGGCGGCGTGAACATTTCAGGCGGGCAGAAGCAAAGGGTGTCCATCGCGCGCGCATTCATTAAAAACGCGCCCGTGCTGATTCTGGATGACGCAACGAGCGCGCTTGACGCCGTAACCGAGGTTAAGGTGCGCGCCGGTCTGGTCAAAAACAGGAAGGGAACGTTGATTCTCATCACCCAGCGCTGCTCGACTGCGATGTTTGCGGATGCAATCCTCGTCCTGGACGCGGGGTGCGCGGTGGGCTTCGGCACGCATGCGCAGCTGATGCAAACCTGCGAAACCTACAGGGAGATTTACCGCTCCCAGATTGACAGCAAGGCGGCGACGGAGGCGGGCTATGGCGGATAACACCATCCAGAGCAACAGCAAGCTTCCCTCGATGTCCAACAAAGGCGGCGGCAAAGGCGGCGCCGCCCGCTTTGCGCCGGGTGAAAAACCGAAGAA
>CAZJYV010000002.1:0-20011 GCA_964550295.1 uncultured Clostridium sp.
TCGTCTATCTCATCCAGTTTGCGGCTGAAACCTGCCGCGATGCGGGTGAAGGGGCGATCGCCGCAAAAACGGAGCTGACAGGGCGCGTCATGATCCTCGTGGTGTGCCTGCCCGTTATCAAGACCATATTCGAACTGATTACGAAAGTAGCAGGAGGGGAGTCGTGAACGACATCGACCTGACTGGGATTGGCGAACTTGATCTCGGCGCGTGGGAATCCCTTTGGGAGGGGTTCGGAGAAAACGCGTCGCTGGGTTTTTCAAGCATCAGGGAATTGATTGCTTCATTCGCTGCGGGGATCGCGGAGATAACGGCTTCTTCCGCGCTTGAAGCAGTCAAACAGCTTGCCCTTGCGGCGTTCCGGCAATCCTTCACGTCTTACGCGGCTCTTATCGCCGTTGCGGTACTATCAGCGCTCATGGGCGTGATTTCTAAGGAAAAGGACGGCATCGGTAGCGCGGCCGGGTTTCTTTGTTTCGGTATGGGTGTGGCGCTTGTCGCTTATAACCTTGCGCGCATGGTGATGCTGACCGCAACCTCCATCGACGTGCTCTCGAAGTGTATTGAAACGGTGACACCTGTGATGACCGCGGCTCTTGCAGCGACCGGGAGCGCAGTTTCCAGCACGCTCATGCAACCGCTGACCGCGTTTTTAAGTCTAGCAGTGTCGGGTGCTTTCAAAAACCTCGTGCTGCCGCTTGTCAGCGCTGCGGGCATGGCATCCATGCTGGGTGTTTTGAGCGAAAGTGGCAGCCTTGAGCATATGTTCGGCTTTTTTAAATCCTCGGTTAAATGGATTATCGGGGCGGTTTTCACCATATATTTCGGTGTGGTGTCCATACAGGGCATCACAGTAGCCCGCGCGGACAGCCTTGCAATGCGAACGGCGCGATATGCCCTCGATAAGTCGGTACCCATCGTCGGAGGTGCGGTTTCCGGCACGCTCGACACGCTGCTTGTGAGCGCTTCTCTGATCAAGAACGCGGCCGGGGCGGCAGCCGTTGTGACAGCTGTTCTGACGGTGGCATCCCCGCTCATCAGCATCGCCTGCTCGGGACTCGCGTGCAGGGCAGTCGCTGCGCTGTGCGAACCGCTGGGGGATAAGCGCATACCGGGACTTCTCACGAAGATGGCGGATGTATGTACGCTCCTATTTGCAACGTTGATTGCCGTGGCGGCCATGTTCATCATCACGGCGGGGCTGACCTTCGCCTCAGGCAACCCATGAACGCGGTGATGCAAATGATGACGCGGCTGGGGGCGATCGCCGTGGCAGCCGCTGTGTGCGAGTTTGCTCTGCCCAAGGGCAACCTCCGAAGCAGCGGGAAAAAGGCGATTTCCCTGATGGTGCTCGTATGTACAATCGAATGTGTGGTTGGGCTGATCGGTGAATTTTGATGGCAAACGGCGGCAGGAAAACAGATTCCGGACTTTTTGGGGCGCTTGTCGAAAAAATGAAGGCCGACAAGAAGTTTGAACTTGTCGTCTACTCTGTGCTGATCCTCATCGGCATCCTGATCTTTTCTGTTTCCTCCTGTAACGGGCTGAGCCTGCCCGATAATACCGGCACAGCAGAGAAAAACGCAGGTCGCGGGGCGGACGATGTCGAAGGTCAACTCGAGGATATCCTTTCGAGCATCGACGGCGCGGGAGAAGTTAAGGTCATGATCGTTCGGTCAGACGACGGCACGATTTGCGGGGCAATCGTGACCGCGCAAGGCGCGGCGGATATTGCCGTGCGTGAAAGGCTGCAGAACGCCGTGAGGACGGTGCTGGGGATCGAGATCGGACAGGTGGAAATCTTTCAGATGGAATCCAATAATGCGGAGGGATAGCATGAAAAAATACATCTACATGGGCGTGGTCGCCATCCTGCTTGCGTGCGTGGTATGGTGGAGCATCGCCGGGAGCAGCACGAAACTCGCGGGCGCGGATACGAACCTTCAGGCGGACGGCACAGGCGGTGAAACCGACGGCAGCGCCGAGGTTTCCTCTAGCGCAAGCGAGAATTATTACGAGGCGTTCCGACGGGAGCGTGAGGAGACGCGCAATCTGGAACTCGAATACCTGGAGGAGATCATCACGACCTCAGCTTCTGATTCGGAAACGCTCCAGGATGCGCAGGAGCAGAAGCTTGCTCTTGTTGCCCAGATGGAGAAGGAGTTCGCGATTGAAAATCTCATTCGCGCGAAAGGCTTTGCAGACGCCGCGGTTACGTTCCATCAAGGCGCGGTCAGCGTTGTGGTGGATGCGAAGGAGCTAACCTCCGAGCAGGCAGCTCAGATTCTCGAAATCGTTCAGAGTGAAACGGGTGAGAGCGCGCAGAATATCAAAGTGATCGCAAATCCGAAGTAAAAGCAAACCTTCTGTGAACTGCGGACTGAAAAAATCGTCGCGCTATGCAGGGGTTGGATTTTCTGTTATAATATTTAAAAACCAAAGAGGAGGGATTCTTATGGCATCCGAAAACGAAATCTCTCGCGATATGGATGGCGCACAGGGCGGCAGGATTACTTTCGCGCCTGATGTTATAGCGACGATTGCAAACTTGGCCGCCGCTGAAATCGACGGTGTTGACGGCATGTCCGGCAACGTGGCAGAGAGCATATCCGGAATGCTCAACTCAAAAAAGAATCTGACAAAAGGCGTGCGCGTGGAGGTTAGTGAGGATGAGGTAAGCATTGAGCTGGCCGTCATCGTCAAGTACGGGTACAAGCTGCACGAGGTATGCGCGAACATCCAGAACAGCATCAAAAATGCCATTGAAACCATGACCGGGCTTCGTGTGACGCAGGTGAATGTTTCCGTACAGTCCATCAGCTTCGAGAAAAGCTCCGCAAAAAAAGCGGAACCTTCCGCAGACGCCCAGTAAAACGGGCGGCGTCGATTACAAAGGATGAGGAACGCAACGAATGAAATTTAAATTTTCGGATAAGTTTCTGCTGGTCCTGCTGCTGCTGTTTGTGGTGGCGCTCAGCGCACTGTGCCTTGGCGTTGCCATGGACTTAATCGCAGGTGCGCCTATATTGGATTGCATAAACACAGCGACGAACGGCCTTGTGATAAACAGGCTGATCGTTGGGGCAATCGGGCTGGCGCTGTTAATTGTCGCGATGCGGCTTTTTATCGCGATGGGCAGAAGGGATAGCACCCCAAGGGAAAAAACCCCCGTGTCTGCATTACTCTCAGCCGGTGAGAACGGCACCGCCTATATTACGATAGCCGCGCTCGATGCGCTTGTACAGCGGCATTGCCGGGCAAATCAGCGCATCAAGGAATGTGAAAGCAATGTCGTTGCCATGCCAAACGGCATCGCCGTATCCCTCAAGCTGCAGGTTCTGCCGGATACGGTAATACCGGAACTGAGCGCACAGCTTCAGAAATCTCTCAAAGAATATATGGAAACCATCAGCGGCATCACAATCACGGGCGTGGATATTTTAATCCTTCCGCTCGTACAGCTGAAAACGCCAAAGACGATATAACAGGAGTAATGACAACATGGACCTGATGGAGTTTTTTAACAAATACAAATGGCGCATTATAGGCGTTATCTTCGCGGTTATCTTTACGATACTCGTGTTTACCATCAATTTCTGGCGGACGCTGCTGTTGTTCGTCATCGTGGGTCTCGCATATTTCATCGGTACGCTGATGGACGAAGGCGGGCGTGAGCGCGTACGTGAATTTTTCCGTTCGCTCTTCGGTCACCGCGGAAATTGAGCAGGGGCAGGGTTCATCTATGAGCAGGAAGATCGCCCGCGAGGTGGCAATGAAGCACGCCTTTGCACGCCTTTTTGGAGGCGATGATACCTATGAGGATATTCTGGACAAGTCCGACATAACGGAAACCCCTATGGAGGATGACCTCGCATATGCCGACGAAGTTGTTAAAGGCATACAGGAGCACATCGAGGACATCGACCGACTCATCGAAGAATTGGCGATCGGGTGGAGCATCGGACGCATGCCCAAGGTGGACCTATCGATCCTTCGCGTCGCCATCTTCGAGATGATGTACAGGGAGGATATACCGGAAGGCGTGTCCATCAACGAGGCGGTCGAGCTTGCCAAGCGCTTTGGGGGAGACGGTTCTCCTGCGTACATCAACGGAATGCTTGGCACGCTTTCAAAGAGGCTTGCAAAAGGAGAAGCATAACTTGCGCAGCCTGTTCATCGGAATAGATACGAGCTGCTATACGACATCGGCGGCATGTGTGGATGAAAAGGGCATCGTCCTGGACAGGAGGACGATGCTCTTAGTCGAACAGGGGGAAAGAGGACTGCGCCAAAGCGACGGCGTGTTTCAGCATGTGCGCAATCTCGGCACGCTTTTGCCGTCTTTGCTCGGTGCGCTTCCGCTGGAGCAAATCGCTTCCGTCGGCGTCAGCGTGCGCCCGCGGCCGGATCGGGATTCCTACATGCCCGTTTTCCTCGCCGGAAAAACCTGTGCCGCGACGCTCGCGTCCGGACTCGGCGTGCCTCTTCATGAATGTTCGCATCAGGAGGGGCATATCCGGGCTGTACTCGTGGGCAACGAAGGTCTTCGTGCAAAACCATTCCTGTCTATGCACCTGTCCGGCGGAACGACGGAAGTGGTGAGCGTTGACGAAGATATGAATATTATGCTACTTGGCGGAACCAACGATCTCCATGCGGGTCAGTTCGTGGATCGGGTTGGCGTTTCGATGGGATTAGCTTTCCCTTGCGGGCAGGAGCTTGAAAAGCGTGCTGCCGCTTTTCATGGAACGCCGGCGTACAAGCTGCCGTCTTCCGTCCGCGGCTGCGCCTGCTCGTTCTCCGGGGTAGAGAGTGAAGCGCAACGCAAGCTGACAGCGGGCGCGGATCACAACGAGCTTGCTTTTGCCCTGTACGATTGCCTGGCGAGAACGTTTTGTTCGATGTTGGAATGTGCTGCACAAAAAACCGGATACGACACGGCGCTGCTTGCCGGCGGCGTAGCTTCCAGCCCGCTTCTGCGCATGTTCATGCATGAGCGTATGAATAAGCACGGAAACATCAAGCTTATTTTTGGGGAAAGTACGCTTTCCTCGGATAACGCGGTTGGTGTCGCATATCTTGCGATGGATGCGTTCGGGAGGAAAGCATGAGACAGGATTATATCCTTAGCGTGACGCAGCTCAACGACTATGTGGCAAGCCTCCTGGGGAACGATGCGCTGCTCGCGGGGCTTTCGCTTCGCGGCGAAATCAGTGGTTTCAAGCGCCATACGTCTGGCCATCTCTATTTTTCGATGAAGGATGAAACCGCGCTCGTCCGCTGTGTGATGTTTCGCCAGAACGTGATGTCCATTGGGCAGGAGTTGCGCGATGGAATGCAGATCGTCGCGAAAGGTTATGCCTCGCTCTACGCGCGGGATGGCCAATTCCAGTTTTACGTTAAATCTGTGGAGACAGGGGGCGATGGGGAGCTTTACCGGCGTTTCGTCCTCCTAAAAAACCGCCTTGAGGCAACGGGCATGTTCGACGCTTCCCGCAAGAGAGACATACCTAAGCTGCCGCGCTGCGTGGGCATCGTTACTTCGGCGACTGGCGCCGTCGTTCAGGATATCGTCAACATCATCAGGCGGCGGTATCCGGCGATGGATATCGTCCTTTGCCCCGCGCAGGTGCAGGGCGGGAATGCTGCGGAGGATATCGCGGCGGCAATCCGTGCCGTCGAGGAGGATGGCAGGGCAGATGTGTTGATCGTCGGGCGCGGGGGAGGCAGTCTCGAGGATCTTTGGGCGTTCAATGAAGAAATCGTCGCAAAGGCAATCTACCGCTGCTCCACCCCGGTCGTCAGCGCAGTGGGGCATGAGACGGATTTTACGATTGCGGATTTTGTAGCCGACCTGCGCGCACCCACTCCTTCCGCTGCGGCGGAGCTTTGTGTTCCGGAATACGAAGCGGAAAGCGCTGATGTGGAGGAGCTGCGGCAAAGGCTTTCGCTCTACGCAAGGAAACAACTGGATGCAGAACGCGCAAAACTGGATGCGTACGGCAAACACAGTGCGTTTGCTTCGCCAAAGTTCACGATGCGCATTGCTTTCGACGCGCTGAACGCGATGGAAAAGGATCTTTGGAGAAGCACGGCGGAGGCGATTCAACAGTCGCGTAACGCTCTGGAAACCGCTATCCACAGGCTGGAGGCGCTTGCACCGCAAAGGACGCTGGAGCGGGGTTTCGCGTTGGTTAAAACAAATGGCTGCGCGGTAGACTCCATCGCAAAGCTGGAAACGGGAGGAACCGCGCAGATTTTCATGCAGGATGGAAGCGCGGACGCGATCATCGGGACAATTAATACCGGGGAGGTTTTATGATATGGGCGGAAAAAGCGGCGCTTACGAAAAGGATATGGAAAGACTGCAGGAAATCGTCGAAACCCTCTCGCGGGGCGGATTGCAGCTCGACGAGATGATGAAACTATACGAGGAGGGCGTTGCCCTGAGCGCGAAATGCAGAAAAGCGCTGGACGAATATGAAACGAAGTTGGTTGTGATCGATAAAAAGAACGGCGGGAACGCAGATGCCTGACAGATACCCGAATATGATCGAGAACATGCTCGAAACCGCTGTTTCGGATGAAACGATTCCGGACGGGTTGCGCGCATCCATGCGGTACAGCCTGCTTTCAGGCGGCAAGCGTCTGAGACCTCGCTTGTGTCTTGCCTGCTGTGAGATGTTGGGCGGGGATATCGGACAGGCCCTCCCGCTTGCCTGCGGGTTGGAGATGATCCACGCCTATTCGCTTGTGCACGACGACCTTCCTTGTATGGATAACGATGATGTTCGGCGCGGCAAACCTTCGAACCATATAGTGTTCGGCGAAGCAGGCGCGGTGCTTGCCGGAGACGCGCTTTTGACCCACGCTTTCGAATGGATGCTGGCACATGCGCCGCAAGACGGCGCGGGGCTGCGGGGTTATGTGCGTGCGGTGCTGGCGATAGCCAAGGGGGCGGGTGCTTCGGGCATGGTGGCCGGACAAAGCCTTGAGCTTACGGGCGCGCTCGAAAATGCGAGCGCAAGCCTTGAGGAGGTGCACAAACGCAAGACCGGCGCGCTGATCCAGGCGGCAGCGCTTTCAGGCGGCTTTGCGGCGGAGGCGGACGAGGCTGCGATCCGCGCACTTGAAGCATTCTCGGCGCATTTCGGCGCGCTTTTTCAGATTACGGACGACATTTTGGATGCTGAAAAAGAAAAGGAAGACGATAAAAACTACGTGACTCTCCTTGGCGCGGAACAAGCGCACAAAGTCGCGCGTCTTCATGCGCAGGAAGCATGTGATGCGATCCTTCCGTATGGCGAACATGCGGCTTATCTGCTGGTCTTGATTGAACAAACGCTTAACCGGGCGGATTAGTTGCCGCATATGCAATATTGTGGTATAATGTCGCGCGCGTATTGTGCGTATTGAATTAAAGGAAAGGCGTTGGGAATGACGCAAACACCATTGCTTGACTCGATTAACGGCATCGACGATTTCAGGCGTATCGACCGGAGCGACAGGAAGCAGCTCGCTCGCGAGATACGCTCCTTTCTTGTAGAAAACGTTTCTAAAACAGGTGGACATCTCGCCTCAAATCTCGGCGTGGTCGAACTGACGATGGCGCTGCATACGGCATTCGATTCGCCCAAGGATCAGCTGGTTTTCGATGTCGGCCACCAAAGCTATGTCCATAAGCTGATCACAGGGCGAAGGGCGGCGTTTACAACGCTTCGTCAGAAAGACGGCATAAGCGGGTTTCCCAAGCGCAGCGAGAGCGAACACGACGCGTTTAACACGGGCCATGCCAGCACATCCCTGTCCGCGGCTATCGGCATGCTGCGCGCGGATGCGCTGCTTGGACGGGAACGCAGCGTTGTCGCAGTCGTCGGTGACGGGGCGCTCACAGGCGGACTGTGTTTCGAGGCGCTCAACGACGCTGGGCAGAGCAAACTGCCGCTGATTGTGGTGGTGAACGATAACGGCATGTCCATTGCCCATAACGTTGGCGCGCTGAGCAGAAATCTTTATAAAATGCGCGCGAGCGGTTCCTATCGGCGCTTTAAAAGCTTCGTCGCGGATGCGCTGATTCGGATTCCAAAAATCGGTCAGCGTCTTTCCAATCGCGTGTTGCGCTTTAAAAACAGGATTAAATACCTGCTGCTGCCCAACGTGCTCTTTGAAGAGATGGGTTTTACCTACCTTGGTCCCGTAGACGGACACGATATCGAAGCGCTCGTGCATGTGCTGATGCAGGCAAAAGCGTTGAAGCACCCTGTTATTGTTCATGCGATCACCGTAAAAGGCAAGGGCTACGAGTATGCTGAAAACGATCCGGAAAAATATCATGGCATCGGTGCATTCGACCCAGTCACGGGAGATTCCGCTTCCCGCTCGCGAAAAAGCAACTCGAAGGTCTTTGCCGAAACGCTCGTCCGCCTTGCAGAAACGGATGCACGCATCGCGGCGATCACGGCCGCCATGCCGATGGGGACGGGGCTTGACGCATTTGCCCAGCGCTTCCCTGAGCGGTTTTTTGATGTCGGCATCGCCGAGGAACATGCAGTCACCATGGCTGCCGGTATGGCGAGCGCGGGCGCGAAACCTGTCGTAGCGATCTATTCGAGCTTTCTTCAAAGGGCATACGATGAATTGATTCACGATGTTTGCCTGCAGGAGCTTCCCGTTGTGTTTGCGGTTGACCGCGCGGGCCTTGTGGGCGAAGATGGTGAGACCCATCATGGCATATACGATATGAGTTTTCTCGGCAACCTGCCCTGCATGAGCGTGATGGCGCCATCCACGCAGGAAGAACTTGCCGCCATGACAGAATTTGCGCTAGCGCTCGGTAAGCCCTGCGCGATCCGCTATAACAGGGGAAGCATGCGCAGCGCGCCGATGACGCAGGACATCGTTCTGGGGGAATGGGAAGTGCTTGCGCCGCTGTCCGAAGTAACGGTTATCGCCGCAGGCAGGTTCGTGAAAACGGCGCTCGAGGCGTGTGAAGGACTTGACGTCGGCGTCGTCAGCGCGCGTTTTATCAGGCCGCTCGATCACAAACTGCTGGAAGATATGCGCGCCGTATCAAAGACCGTTATTACCGTTGAAGACGGCATCGTATCGGGGGGACTGGGTACGGCTGTACGGGCATATTTCGATGGCGGGACGCGCGTTTGTTCACTGGGCATACCCGAAACGCCCATCCCACAGGCGACGATCGCCCAGCAGGATGAGATCTGCGGATTGACGGTGTGTACAATCCGGGAAACCGTCCTCAAGGCATGGGGGGCGAACCGATGAAAGGCATACGCGCGGACATGCGGCTCGTAGAGCTTGGTTTGTGCGAAAGCAGGGAGAAGGCGCGCGCCGTGATCATGAGCGGTCACGTGTTTTGCGGGGATATTCGGGTTGAAAAGCCCGGCGAAAACGTCCCCGAGGATTGCGCCATTGAGGTGCGCGGCGCGCAAAACCCGTTTGTCAGCCGCGGAGGCCTCAAACTGGAGAAAGCTGTTTCTGACCACGGCATCTTACTCGAAGGAGTAACGGCGATAGACGTCGGCGCGTCGACGGGCGGCTTTACGGACTGCATGCTCAGGCATGGCGCAGCAAAGGTCTATGCCATAGATGTGGGCTACGGCCAGCTGGACTGGAAGCTGCGCTCCGATGAACGGGTTGTTGTGATGGAACGCACCAATGCGCGCTTTATGGAGCCTGCGTGGTTTGCCCAAGAACCCGACTTTGCTTCGATGGATGTTTCATTCATATCCATCCGCCTCATTTTACCGGGTATCTATGCATGTCTGGGTGAAGGCGCACAATTCGTCGTGCTCGTCAAGCCGCAGTTCGAAGCGGGGAAGGGAAAGGTCGGGAAAAACGGCGTGGTACGCGATTCGGCAATCCACGAGCAGGTACTGATCGACGCGGCGCAATTCGCACAGAAAACCGGCTTTGCAATTCAGGCGATGGACTTTTCACCCATAACCGGGCCAAAAGGAAACATCGAATTCCTGCTGATCCTGCAAAAAAACGCGGACGTTCAGATGATGGACGATGCGGAAATCGCCCTTGCGGCATCTCGCACGGTGAGCGAAGCGCACTTAGCGCATATGGATGTATAAAGTTACAGTTCTTGCTTGAATATGCAAACAAAGAATTGTATAATGTCAATAAATGGACGAAAGAATCATGAAAAGTAAATCCACTCTCGGCTTTTTTACCAATCCTGAGAGAATAAAAGCCATCGACTGTCTGAGGGAAGCGCTGACAGTTGCGCGTTCTCGGGGATACGATTGTTGCGTTAATCACGAGATAAAAGAAAAAGTGCACATTGACGCACCTTCTTTTCTCGAACAAAAGCCGGATGTGATTATCGCTTTCGGCGGCGATGGAACCATCCTTCACGCAGCCGTACCGGCATATGAATATGGCATACCCATTCTGGGTGTCAACCTTGGGCGGATTGGCTTCCTCAGCGAAATTCCGCCCGAAGCGCTGGAAGCGGCGCTTGCCCGGATTGAAGAAAATGATTATTCGCTCGATGCGAGGATGCTGCTTTCCTGTTCGGTTAACGGGGATGCGCATCGGCTTTGTCTGAATGAAGTGCTGCTATATAAGCCTTCTTTTTCAGGCGTCGTTGAAATCAACATCGAAATTGACGGCATCGGCGCGGGTTCCGTGCTGTGCGACGGAATCATCGTGAGCACACCGACGGGAGCAACGGGTTATTCGATTTCGGCGGGGGGGCCAGTGATTGCGCCGGGTCTTGATTCCATAATCGTCACACCTATTTGTCCGCACACGCTTTCGGTAAGACCGATTATCGCCTCGGGGGAAGCGAAAATGCGGTTTTCTATGAAAAGCGAGGGTCATGTGTCACTCGACGGGATCTATTCTGCACAGATCAGCACCGACGATGTGATAACCGTGTGTCGGTCGGACAAGCATGTGGACTTTATTCGTTTCGGGACGCGCAACATCTACGAGTTGATCAGAAACAGGCTGTCCTGACCGGCGCGATATGCGCACCAATAATGGGAGGTATTTTCGATGAAATCGGAACGACACGCGATGATCCTTGAACTCATTGAGCGAAACGACATCGAAACGCAGGAGGACCTTGCCCGCATGCTGAAAGAACATGGCATCGGCGTGACGCAGGCCACGGTATCGCGGGATATCAAGGAACTGCGTCTGATCAAGGTACTCACGGACAACGGAGCCTATAAATATGCGACGGTCGACAAGGCCGAAGCCGGGCTTAAGGAGCGATTGATCCGTATTTTCAGCGATTCTGTCGTGACAGTCACCTGTTCGCATAACCTTGTGATCGTAAAGACGCTGTCCGGATCCGGCAGTGCCGCGGCGGAAGCGATCGATTCCCTGCATTGGAACGAGATCGCAGGCACGCTGGCCGGTGATAATACGATTTTTATTGCCGTTAAGGATATCAAGCAGGTGCCTGATGTGCTCAAGCGCATCGGCGCGATGATGCGAAAATAAGAAAGGCGGCAGGATGCTGCGCAGACTCTATATTGAAAACATCGCGCTGATCGATTCCCTTGAGCTCGAATTCAGCGAAGGGTTCAATGTGCTTACCGGCGAAACAGGAGCGGGTAAGTCTATTATTATCGATGCCGTCAATTTTGTGCTGGGCGAGCGCGCCAGCAAAGAGCTGATCAAATATGGTGCGCAAAAGGCGAAAGCAGAGGCGGTTTTTGCTGCAAACGGGAGTTCCGCCGCAGTTGCACTGCTAAAAGAACAAGATATCGAATGTGGGGATCACGAGATTACGCTCTCGCGAGAGCTTACAGCGGCGGGAAAAAACACCTGCCGGCTCAACGGTACATTGGTTTCCGTTGCCCTTGTAAAGCGCGTGTCCGATTTATTGATCGACATACACGGACAACATGAGCACCAATCCCTGCTTTCACCGGAAAACCATACGGGTTTTCTGGACGCGTTCGATCATGCGGCAATCCGGCCTAAGGTGGAGATGCTGCAGGTACTCTGCGGTGACTACGCGCAGGTACGGCTGGAAAAAAACGCAGGCTTTGGTACCGAAGCGGAACGCGCGCGGGAAACGGATATGCTTTCCTTTCAATGCGAAGAAATCGCCAAAGCCGCGCTCGTGCCCGATGAGGATGAAATGCTCGCCGCGCAGCGGCTGTTATTGATGAATGCGGAGCGGATTCAATCCGCCCTGGACGAAGCGCACACCCTCCTTGAGTGCGAAGAGGGTGCAAGCGCCTTGCGCGCCGTTGACGGCGCAAGAAAGCGCCTGCGGGACATCTCACCCCTTTCCTCTGATTACGAAGCGATGTATGCCAGGCTTGAGGAAGTATATTACAGCCTGGAGGACATCGCCTTTACCGTGCGCGATACGAGGGATTCGATTGAATTCAACCCGGAGGCGCTGGAAAGAACAGAAGAGAGGCTGCGCGTCATTTCCGATATGAAACGCAAATACGGCAGTACGATCGGAGCAATACGCGAATACGCCGAAAAGGCGCAAAAACGTCTTGAGTCGCTGATGAAAGCCGATGAACGCACCGCGCAGCTCGATGTAAAACTGGCGGAACTTGTCTGCGTTTACTCGAAAATCGATGCGGAACTGCTCGCTCTGCGCAAAAGCGCCGCCGAGCGCCTCAGAACGCAGGTGCTGGCCCATATGGCGGATCTTGGGTTGAACAGAGCGGATTTTTGCGTGACATTTTCTTCTGTTCAAAACAATGAACTCAAACCGGAGGGAACGGCAAGTGCCGAGTTTATGCTAACCACAAATCCGGGCGAACCCTTGAAGCCGCTTTCAAAAGTTGCGTCAGGGGGCGAGTTATCGCGCATCATGCTTTGCTTCAAAGCGATTTTCGCGGATCAGGATCGAATCGGCACGTTGATCTTTGACGAGATCGACACAGGCATCAGCGGGAAAGTCGCGGCGGTTGTCGGTGAAAAAATGCTTGGGATTGCATCTGCTCATCAGGTGATCTGCGTAACGCATCTGCCGCAGATTGCCGCGCTTGCGGATGCGCATTACGTCGTTGAGAAAAAAGTTCAAAAGGATAAGACGACGGTCGAGGTAAAGCTTCTCGACAGAGAAGGGAAGTATAGGCGCATCGCCCAAATGATGGACGGCGATCCCGATTCTCAATACGCTTATGAGCATGCGAAGGTGCTCATCGAGCGCGCCGCAAAAATTAAAAAAGCGCAATAAAACGAATACAGGCTGGTGCGAATGTACATGCTTAATACCGCGGGTCAAACCCGCGGGTTTTTTATTGAGGTGGAATCATGAATCAATTTTCGCGCAGCACCGGTCTGAAATCGGCCGGTTTAATCATTTGCGCCCTGATTATAGCGATCAATTGCATGCCGCGCTTTGCGGCCTTGCGCGAGATGCCAGATGATGTCTATATCGACAGCACCGGCGGATGTGAAGATTTGTTCTCACTTGGGCAGCCGTTTACCGTGCTCGACGATACAGGTTTACCTGTTTCCGGAGATCTTTCAGAAACGCTTGGCGTTCAGAACAGCGATAAGAGTTTTGTCATCCAGCTTTTTGGAATTCCGGTCAAGCAGGTAAACGTGCACATACGCGATGAGGTATACCTGATGCCGGGCGGCCAGACGGTCGGCATCAGCCTTTACTGCGACGGCGTGCTGGTGGTGGGACTGGGGGATATTAAAACCGGCGATGGAGAATACTCACCCGCCGGTGCGGCAGGAATCAAGGCAGGCGATATCATTACAGGCGTGAACGGAACAAAAATAGAAAGCGTTTCAGAGTTGCTTGATCTTTGCTCCGAGGCAGATCAAAGCTACAAGGTTGAACTGACGCGCGACGGCTCCGATCTGACGCTGAATCTGACGCCCAAGCAAAATCTCGAAGGTGGAAGCGCGTCGATGGGGATGTGGGTGCGTGAGAGCAGCGCAGGGATCGGTACGTTGAGCTTTTATGTCATGAGTACGCTGCATTTCGGAGCACTCGGCCATGCCGTAACAGATCCGGATACAGGCACGGTCATTCCGGCGCGTGAAGGCAAGATTCTGCAGGCGGATATCATCGGTTTGATCGAAGGAATTCAGGGGACGCCGGGCGAAATTAAGGGAACTTTCGGCCCGATCAGCAGAAAAATAGCCGACATCAATGATAATACGGATTTTGGAATTTATGGAAGGATGATGGAACCGCTTGTCAACCCGATTTATCCGCAGGGGCTTCCGCTCGCCTATCCGGAAGAAATCACAACCGGCCATGCAACTATTTTGGCGAGCATTGACGAATCCGGTGTTCGGGAGTTTGACTGCGAGATTATAAAAATCTACCAACAGCCGTTCACGGAATCAAAGGGAATGGTCATTAAAATTACCGATGAGTATCTGATTGAGAAAGCGGGGGGAATTGTACAGGGAATGAGCGGAAGTCCGATTGTTCAAAATGGAAAACTCATCGGGGCGGTTACGCATGTGTTTATTAACGATCCCTTGAAAGGCTATGGTATCTATGCCCTTTGGATGTATGAATGCAGCCACTAAAACAAAACAGTCGAACATATTGGTAATTTATCCCAAATAATTACTTGATAATTACTTGTCGATTCGATCAAAATGTTTTATTATATATAATATCCTTCTATATCTTTTGTTTTAATTTATCTATTGTTGGGGAATCGATCCGTTATGCAGAAAATAAGGATTCTATTAGTCAACGATAATCCGCGCATGTGCGATGCGATTGCGGATTTTTTTGAAGCAGACAAAAGATTTGAATTATGCGCGAGAACGTATAATGCGGAAGAAGCCATAGAGTATTTTCGGAGTCATACACAGCCCGACGTTGCGCTTATTGATATGCTGATGCCCGTGTGCGACGGAACCGGACTGATCATGAAGCTCAAAGAGGAAAAGCTCGGCACGGGAACGATGTTCATCGGACTGACCGGTTTTTTGTCCGACGTTGCGATGCGATTGGTTCAATCGCTCGGCCTTTCGTATATCATCGCCATGCCATCTAAACCGGATGCGATTTATAAACGCGTTTGCGCCGTGCTTCAGCTTGATTTCGCGGATGAAAACGTTCCCTTATTTGTCGATGTTCGCAGCAAACAATACCGCGAGCGAGATGAAATCATCACTCGCTATCTGTTCGCTATGGGTGTGAGCGCCCATCACGATGGCTTTAAATTCATCCGGGAAGCGGTCGCGATCTATTTGGACAGCAGAAATCGAAACATTGGAATTACGACGAGCATCTATCCCGAGATTGCGAACCGCTACGGCGTTTCCATCAAAATTGTCGAACGGTCCATACGCTACGCGATTGAAATGGCGTGGCTGCGCGGGAATGTGGAAAACCAATACCGCTTGTTCGGATATACGGTAAAAGAGGATAAGGGCAGGCCGACCAACAAGGAATGCATCACTTTGATCGCCGAACGAACGAAGATGCGGATTGCATCCAACTATTGATGATCCCTGCGCCCCGCCCAAGATGCTCTTTGATTGACGCACAGAAGCGAAAGGTGTTACGATAAACGCGAGGTGAGAGCATGAAAAAAAGATTTATCATCGTCGTACTGGATAGCGTGGGCATCGGTGCGCAGCCGGATGCGGCTCTTTTTGGAGATGAAGGAACGAATACGCTGGGCAATATCTATAAAATACGCGGACTCAACATGCCAAACCTGCTTGCGTTGGGGCTTGGCAACATCGAGGCTTCCGGTCTACCGCGCACGTCTGCGCCGGGCGGCTATTTCGGCCGTGCGGCTGAAATCACAAAAGCAAAGGACACGACCAGCGGTCACTGGGAGATGGCGGGCGTTATTATGGATCCGCCTTTCCGCACGTATCCGAATGGCTTCCCCCAAGATGTCATCGATGAGTTTGAGCGAAGAACAGGCAGGGGAACGCTCGGCAACATCGTCGCATCCGGAACGGAGATCATTCAGCAGCTAGGCGACGAGCATGTGAAAACGGGCAAACTGATTGTTTATACTTCCGCGGACAGCGTTTTTCAGATCGCCGCGCATCAGGAGGCGGTTCCCCTTGAGGAGCTGTATCGCTGCTGTGAAGTTGCGCGCGACATGCTGACGGGGGATAATCTTGTCGGCCGCGTGATCGCGCGCCCGTTCGCAGGCGTTTCCGGCCATTATACACGCACGGAATTCAGGCGCGACTACGCGATTCCGCCTGTCGGCGAGACCATTTTGGATGCGCTGACCGCTCGCGGCATGACGACGGTGTGCGTCGGAAAAATTGAGGATATCTTTCATAAGCGCGGTGTTACAATATCTGACCACACCCGGAACAATCACGACGGCATCGAAGCGACCCTGAACTTTATCGCGGAAGGAACAGGCGACCTTCTCTTTGCCAACCTTGTTGATTTTGACATGCTCTATGGACACCGGAACGACATCGAAGGTTATGGCGCGGCTCTCGAATATTTTGACGCAAAGCTGCCCACGCTGCAGGCGGCTATGCGGGAAGGGGACGTGATGCTCATCACGGCGGATCACGGCTGTGACCCGACGACGGCGAGCACGGACCATTCGCGTGAATATATTCCGATCGTTGCTTTTGGGCCTGCGCTCAAAGGCGGGGTGAACCTTGGGACTCGCAGGAGCTTTTCGGACATCGGAAGCACGGCGTTCGAATACTTGACAGGCGAACCTTTCGCCGTCGGGGATTCTTTTGCCTCAGAATTGAAATAAACAGCAATAAAATGTAATCTTCACTCCCGGAAAGGACATATGAATCAATATGAACCTTCCGGGAGTGATACTATGATCAAACATTTATTTAGTCTTGTTATCGCAGCTGTCCTGGTGTTTCCGCTCGCCCCGACGCGCGCGGACCCCGGGAATGAAAACGTCGCTTTTGCTACTGCGAAGGCGGTTGCCGTTCTGGAGCCGGAGTGCCTTCAGACCGCCGTAAGCTACGAGCCCGACACGGTGTTCAATGTGGCGGGTTTGGCACGGCTACCGACGCTGATTTATATTTGCGAGGCATTCGATCAAGGTCTGGTTACTGAGGATACGGCCGTTATGGTGGGTGACACTGCCGCAGGGATCGGCGGACCGACGGCTTTCATCAGCGCGGGAGAAAAAATCGGCGCGGGCGCGCTGATAAAGGCTGCCGTTATGATCACCGCGGGGGATGCAGCCTACGCGCTGGCGGAGACCGTTTCGGGAAGTGTTTCTCTCGCTGAATCGGCGATTGCGGCGATGCTGACGGAGCTTGGAATCGGCAGCGGCGATTTCACGCTTGTAGGCGGCAAGCCTGAAATGACCGCCAGAGAGGTTTGCGCGCTGATGGCAAGGCTGAGCAAATCCCAAACCTATCAAACATACAGCGCGCTGTCCCTCGACGAGATCACGCATCAGAATGGCAGTAAAACCGAGCTTGCCAACCCCAATAAGCTGATAAAAACCCTTGAAGGCTGTTACGCGGGATCCACGGGCTCTTCCAACGAGGCGGGATATTGCGGGGCGTTTGCTGTAAAAAAAGGGAACACGACTTATGTCATTGCAGTCATTGGCGCAAAGAATGCAAACGATCGGTTCGACGCAGCGAAAGAAGCCGCGGGAATTGCGTTCAACACGTTTGAAACCGTTTCGTGTGTCGTTCAAGGCGACACGGTAGCTGCCGATATTCCGGTGCTCGGCGGGATGAAACGCGCGGTGGATGCGGTTTCCACAAAAACGGTCGTTCTGCTGATGAAAAAAGGCGACATTTGGGCAGTAACCCCCGAAGTGCCTGAGCAAATCGGCGCACCTGTAAAAAAAGGCGATGTCATAGGCTATGCGGTTTATTCCTCGCAGGAGGGGGCGCAGGCGGTGCGCGTCGCGCTTGCGGCGGCGGAAGATATCGGCGAAGCAGGTTGGGGAGAACTGATCACCGCCGTCCTGCGCGCATGGGTGCATGGATAACGCTTCCTTGCATCGAATTGTGCTTTAGCGTATAATATCAAGGAGAATTCCCTAAGGAGAATGAACCTTGTTCAGCAATTTCGACTTATCGGGCTGGTTGTTACAGATGCTATACCGCATCCCGGGCATCATCGTGGGCTTGTCTTTTCATGAGTGGGCGCATGCCTATGCCGCGTACAAGCGCGGGGATCCGACTGCGCGCAACCTTGGCAGGATGACGGTCAATCCCGCCGCGCATATCGACCCGATCGGGATTCTGATGCTTCTCATTGTCGGTTTCGGATGGGCGAGGCCGGTTCCGATCAATCCGCGCAACTTCAAAAACCCAAGGAAAGATGAGATCATCGTATCCTTGGCAGGGGTGACCACCAATCTCATCGTCGCTTTCATGTTCACCGGCATCTGGCTTGCGGTGGCAATGTTCGCTTACAATGAGATTGCAGTGACGCTGATCCAGTATGTTGTCATCATCAACCTCGGTCTGTTCCTGTTCAACCTCATTCCCGTTCCGCCGCTGGACGGGTACCATGTGTTTCAATGCTTATTCATAAAAAAGATTGGATATAAATTTTTTCAATTTGTTGAGCGCTACAGCACAATGATCCTGATCGCGATCCTCGTGCTGGGCGGGAACACCGGCTTTCTCGGCGCAGCGGTCGGGGGCATACTCAACCTGTTCGCAGGTTTTTACACTCGGCTGTTCGGGTTGTTCGTGTAAGCCCGTTTAATATGGCATATGAAGTCCATATAAAGGAATTTGACGGACCGCTCGACCTTCTGCTTCACCTGATCGAGGAAGCGAAGGTCGATATTAAGGATATCTTTGTATCCCAGATCACCAACCAGTACCTCGCCTTTATGGAGAAACTGGACGAGCTTGACATGGAAACTGCAAGCGAGTTTTTGACCGTGGCTGCGACGCTCGTCTATATCAAATCGCGCACGCTGCTTCCGAGACCGCCGAAGATCGAGGAGGAGGAAGAGGACCCGGAAATCGTGCTCATGCGTCAACTGCGCGACTATAAGCTGTTTAAAGAGGCAGGAACGGGCTTTGCCGCCCTCCGTGAGCAGATGCGCAGCGTTTATATGAAACTGCCCGAGGAGTTTATTCTGCCGCCGCAGGAATACAGCCTTGCCGACGCGACGACACAGGAACTGTTCCGTGCCTTCGTGCAGCTTCTCAGGCACACCGATGAAATCGGGGAGGATTCCATCGCGCGCTCTGTCAAGGCGGACGCATACACGGTTCGTAACCAATTGGCGATGATCCGAGCGAAACTGGGTGAGGTGAATACGCTTGCTTTTGAGGAGCTGTTCTCCGAGTCCACGACGAAGCTTGAAATGATCGTTACCTTTATGGCGCTGCTGGAGATGATTACCCGACAGGAAATCATCCTGCGCCAAAAAATTATCTACGGGGATATCACAATCACGGCGCGCGAACTGCTTACAAGCGATGAGGATTACGAATATATGGATGAGCTGAAATAGGAGGAACTCCCTTGCAGTACGACGGGCGCTTCGGCGCGATAGAGTGCATTCTGTTTGTTTCGGGCGATCCTGTGCCGATGGTGCAGCTTCAGCGCGCCCTTGAGGTTACGGGGATTGAATTGAATTATATCCTGCGTTCGATGGACGAGCTGTATCGCAATGAGAAGCGCGGCGTTCAGCTTTACATGACGGACGATACGGTTCAGCTGATATCGAACAGGGAATATGCAGCCTTCGTGCAGGAACTTTTGCAGCCCGTTCAGGAAAAAAGTTTTTCGCAGGCTATGCTGGAAACGCTTTCCGTCGTTGCGTACCGACAGCCCGTGACGAGGACGGATATTGAAAACGTCCGTGGCGTCCGTTGCGAATATACTGTGAGCCAGCTGCTGAAAATCGGCATGATTCAGGAACTTGGGCGAAAGAACGTAATCGGTCGGCCGATGCTTTTCGGCACGACGGACTCCTTTTTGCGCCATTTCGGCCTACATTCCATCGCGGATCTCCCCCCGCTCGGCACCGCGGATGAGGAAAGGGAGGATGCGCCGTATGAATCTCCCCCCAGTGACGCCACGCTCCTGTGATTTGGAATAATTGAAACGATCTGGAAA
>CAZJYV010000002.1:20021-31794 GCA_964550295.1 uncultured Clostridium sp.
GAAACACATTAGGGCTGTATGGCCCTGATTGTTTTTTTGGCTATTGCGCTGGTTGCGCTCATGGTATTGATGCTTGTGAAAAAGCGTATGCGAATTATGCTGCTTGTTTCGCGCAACGGCGTAACCTTCTGCATGACATTCTGGTGGTGGAAGGTTATGCGCAGTTTTTCATATAAAAGGCTGGCTGACATGATCATCGATCGACCGGACCGGAAACAAGCGAAAAACCATCTCATTCGCTTATCGGATCTCGTGGACAAATATCAGTTATCCTCATTAACAATTCGCAGCAGAATCGGTATATCGAACGACGCAGCCTGCACCGCAGTTGTATGCGGGATGCTGCAAAACCTTGTTCAAACTTTTTTCTCGATACGGGTCAACGATGCAAAAAAGGATGTCAACATCAAGCCCGATTTCACAAGAGGGATTTTTTGGCTTTATCTGGAAGGAATCCTAATAATATATCCTGGGAAAATTATCGTTATGCTTATTAAATCATGGTTAAAGGAGAAAAGCAAAAAATGGCGCATCCGATCGAAAACATCATGGAAACAACAATGGCAAAGCTCAGGGAAATGGTCAATGTAAATACCATCGTGGGGGATCCTGTCATGATTACCGGGGAAACGATGGTATTACCCGTATCGAAGGTCAGTCTCGGCTTTGTATCGGGCGGCGGGGAATACTTTGCGGGTGAAAAATCACCCGTAAAACGCGCGGGTGAGGAAATGGATGCTACGGAAGGAAAGTATCCTTTCGCCGGTGCCGCCGCAGCCGGTCTTTCGCTGAACCCGACCGCGTTTTTATCCGTTTCCGGCAGAAAGGTGCGCGTTCTGCCTGCGCAGTATAAGGATGGCGTCGACCGCGCGGTGGAGATGCTGCCCGAGCTGATGGATATGCTGGAACGGCTTGTGTCCGGCGAAAGCAAGGAAGGGGATTCATAAACATGTTCCACCATAGCGGCAACTTCAGCGCTTTGCTGTCAAGATACAGGTGTATCGTCGCGGTTGTCATTGCGGTGCTGCTCTTATTTCCTGTTTCGCCTGTTCACGCCGAATCGGAAGCGCCGGAAACAGGTGCGGCAGGCGCGGTTTTAATTGAAGCGAACACGCGCATGGTGCTCATGGCAGATGAAGCGCATAAGAAACTGCCTATGGCGAGTACAACAAAAATTATGACGGCCCTGCTCGCGATCGAAAACTGTTCCATGGATGAAATGGTTGAGGTCCCCGCCGAAGCATACGGCGTGGAAGGCTCCAGCATGTACCTGCAAAAGGAGGAGAAGCTGAGCATGAGGGATCTGCTCTATGGGCTGATGCTCGTATCCGGAAACGACGCGGCGGTGACCATAGCCGTTTATGTGGGCGGAAGCATCGAAGGTTTTGCTGCGATGATGAATGGGAGGGCAAAGGAACTAGGTGCGCTGAATACGAACTTTATGACGCCAAACGGTTTGCCAAACGACAATCACTACACCACCGCATACGATCTCGCTCTTATCGCAGCGCAGGCGATGCAGCTTGATGCGTTCCGGCAGATTGTATCTTCCACATATTATAAAACCACGACGGGGATAGTAACCAGAATGCTGAAAAATAAAAATAAAATCCTTTGGGAGTATCCGGGCGGTTGCGGGGTTAAAACTGGATATACGAAAACCGCAGGCAAATGCCTCGTGTTCAGCGCGCAGAAAGACGGCATGACGCTCATCGGCGTTGTTCTCAACTGTTCCGATATGTTTGGCAGCGCAAAAGCGATGCTCGATTACGGGTTCAACAACTACGAGCTTGCGACGGTTGTACAAAAAGGCGCTGTCGTCGCGCGCCTGACGGTGGATAACGGTATGAAAAACGCCTTGGCACTGATTGTTAAAGAGGATATAATCATACCAATTGAAAAAGGCGAGAGCATCACGCTGACCACTCGGATTGAGTGCCCATCCGCCGTAACCGCACCCGTTGAGCAAGGAGTTTTGATCGGAAAAGCTTATGTGCTGAGCGGAACCAAGACAATCGCCTCAACGGAACTCGTCGCCTCGGAGGGTGTCGATTCCAGGAATTATGCGGAATGGCTTAAAAAGATCATTCGGAGGTGGAGCGCCTGAAAAGGAGGAAAACCCGATGCGGCTTCAGAAATACCTGGCGGATTCCGGAATAGCTTCGCGCAGAAAATGCGAGGAGCTTATTTCTTTGGGACGGGTGACGGTGAATGGGGAGAAGGCAGTTATCGGATGCAGCGTTGATCCGCAAGTTGATTTGGTTGCGCTGGACGGCAAAACGGTGCAGCCGGTTGAAGAGCGCGTCGTCTATGCCTTTTATAAGCCGCAAGGGGTTATATGCACCGCTTCCGATCCGCAGGGGAGGGAGACGATCCTTGCGTATTTTCGCGATGTGCCGTACCGTGTGTTCAGCG
Organism: uncultured Clostridium sp.; assembly: GCA_964550295.1. Lineage (GTDB taxonomy): Bacteria > Bacillota > Clostridia > Christensenellales > CAG-138 > Phil1. Next base: position 22,437 of record CAZJYV010000002.1, read on the forward strand.
TGGGCAGGCTCGATTACGACTCCGAAGGATTGCTGATCGTAACAAACGACGGCGAGCTTGCAAACGCGTTGACGCATCCGGGCCGGGAAGTGGAAAAAATCTATTTCGTTATCTGCGACGGAAGGTTCACTGACGACCAAAGGCGCGCCCTCGAATCGGGTGTGACGCTTGAGGACGGCGTCACCTCCCCCGCGCGCATCTTTGATATACGCAAAGTGAACAACGGTAATACTTCTTTTTGCATAGCGATTCACGAAGGGCGAAACCGTCAGGTCAGAAGGATGCTCGAGTTCGTCGGACATGAAACGCTGCTGCTGCGGCGTGTACAGGAAGGGCCTGTCGGGCTCGGTTCGATGCGGCCAGGCGAGAAGAGGAAAATGAGCGAGAACGAGGTTGCACAGCTCAGGAACTTACCGTGCACAAATATATAATTTATCCGGCAGGAAAAGAGGGTGTCATGTAGAATAAAAGAAATTGGCAGTATTTGATGGATTACAATAAATCAAATCTCCATTTATATGATTCCTTTATCAATAAGGTGTTGATATCACGATTACTTTGAAAGGAGGGCGTAAAATGGTAGAAATACAGGGTTTGACGGTGATGCTGTTGAGCTTGCGTCCGATTCTCATCGGCCTGCTGGTTCTGATTCTTCTCATTTTGGTGGTGCGTTTCTTTGCCCACCAAAAAAGAAAAGGAAGCGATACGGAGCAAACCGAGTCTCTTGTCCAGCAGACGGTCTCTGATGAAGAGCCGGTTGACGCGTTGCCGGACAGGAAGATGTTCGACGCTGTTGTAGCAGCTGCAATCGCTGAGTACATCGGACCTGATGTTGCCGGCCTTCGCATTCTTTCTGTCAGACGCCTTGGCGAACAGCAACCGAGCAGAGGGTCGTTTATCGCGGCCATATCAGCTGCGATTGCCGAGTATATGGGACCGGATGTTGCGGGGCTGCGCATTCGTTCCATTAAGCGACTGGATGGCTACAGGCCGGATAAAGGCCCGTTCACTGCGGCTATTTCCGCAGCGATTGCGACCGTTATGGGCGAGGATGTCTCGAAAATAAGAATATTAAGCGTTAAAAAACTATAAAACCATTAAAACAGGAGGACAACATGCGTAAATTCATCGTGAACGTCAATGGGACGTCTTATGAGGTAGAAGTTGAAGAACTCAGCGGCGCGCAGACCACCGCACATGCTTCACAGGTCGTTGCACCTGCACCGCAGGTCACCCAAGCACTGGCTGCCGACAAAGCACCCGCATCCAAGCCCGTTGCTGCTGGGGCCGGCGAAACCGTTAGTGCGCCTATGCCGGGCAATATTCTCGATGTGAAGGTTCACCAAGGAGACAAAGTGAAATCCGGCGACGTACTGCTCGTGCTCGAAGCCATGAAGATGGAAAACGAAATCCTTGCGCCGAAGGATGGCGTTGTTGTATCCGTTTCCGTCGCGAAAGGCTCCACCGTCAATTCGGGCGATGCGCTCTGCGTGATTGGCTAGACGCACCGTTATTAGCGGTTTCTCCTGCGCGCTTTGTAGGGGAGGTCGCGCTTTGTGCGGATGCCATAGAATATGACGAAAGGAGAGAAAAATGTCGCATAAATTATTGATCACAGATACGATTCTGCGAGACGCGCACCAGTCTCAGGCTGCAACGCGTATGCGCACGGAAGATATGCTGCCCGCGTGCGAGGTGCTCGACAGCATCGGCTATTGGTCCCTTGAATGCTGGGGCGGCGCAACATTCGACACCTGCCTCCGCTTCCTGAACGAGGATCCCTGGGACAGGCTCAGGAAACTTAGCAAGGCGTTGCCCAATACGAAGCTGCAAATGCTTTTCCGGGGTCAGAATATCCTTGGATATAAGCATTATGCAGACGATGTTGTCGAACAGTTTTGTCGTAAGGCGATCGAAAACGGCATCGATATCGTCCGTATTTTCGACGCGCTCAACGACATCAGGAACCTTGAGGCCGCGATTAAATACACAAAAAAATACGGCGGACTATGCGAGGCCGCAATTAGCTACACCATCAGCCCTGTCCATAACGAGGATTACTTTGTCAAGATTGCTAGGGAGCTTGTGCAGATGGGCGCCGATACGATCTGCATCAAGGATATGGCAAATCTGCTCCTGCCTTACGACGCGTACGCGCTCGTGAAGCGGCTCAAGGCCGAGGTGCAGGTTCCCATTCATCTGCATACGCATAACACCACCGGCACGGGCGATATGACTTATCTCATGGCTGTGCAGGCAGGCGTGGATATCGTGGATTGCGCGCTGTCCCCGCTAGCAAACGGCACGGCACAGCCTGCGACCGAATCGCTCGTGGCAACGCTCAAGGGCACGGAATACGACACAGGACTCGATCTTGCCAAGATGTCCGTCGCCGCCAAGCATTTTCGCGGTGTGGCCGATAAGCTCAAAAAAGAGGGTTTTCTGGATCCAAAGGTGCTCAGCGTCGACACGAATACGCTTGTGTACCAGGTGCCGGGCGGCATGCTATCCAACCTGATTTCGCAGCTCAAACAGGCAAACGCCGAGGATAAGTATTATGACGTGCTCGCGGAGATACCGCGCGTGCGCAAGGATTTCGGCTATCCGCCGCTCGTCACCCCCACAAGCCAGATCGTCGGCACGCAGGCGGTCTTCAACATCGTTTCCGGCCGCTACAAGATGTTTCCCAAGGAATCAAAGGCGCTGCTGCGCGGTGAATATGGTGCGCTGCCCGGTGAAGTTAATGAGGAAGTTAGAAAGATGGCGATCGGCAGCGAGGAAGTCGTCACCTGCCGTCCGGCGGATCTACTTAAGCCGGAGCTTGAAAATTACCGCAACGAAATCAAGGATGTGATGCGTCAGGAAGAGGATGTGCTCAGTTACGCGCTCTTCCCGCAGGTGGCGCTCAAGTTCTTTGAGGCGCGCAACAATCCTGCGCCGAAACAGGAATCCGCCGTTGCGCCCGCCCCCGTTCAACCTGCCCCGGCAGCCGCTCCCGCACCGCAGGCTGCATCGGGGCCCAGGATGCTTTACGTCGAGGATGTATCCATCGGATGATCCGCTGATCCTTATCTTCATCATAACTGATCCGAGCGCTCCGGCCTTGCCGGAGCGCTCGTTTGCAGGATGAAAGGAAATCATGCAACTCTTTCATCATTTGTTGATAATGGTTGATATGAACCGATGAATCTGCTAGTATTGACTGGAAGATGAAATACGGAGTGTTATTCTATGCGGATTCTCTTGACTAATGACGACGGACTTTATTCTCCGGGCATACGCGCGCTAGCATTGGCGCTCTGCGGGGAGCACGAGCTGTATATATGCGCGCCGGATACCGAGCGCAGCGGCGTATCGCATTCCTTTACTTTTCTGACGATGCTGCGCGCGTTCGAAACGCGCTTGGACGGATTGGAGAGCATTCCGGCGTTTGGCGTGAGCGGCACACCCGCCGATTGTGTAAAACTTGCTGTTGGCAACCTTATACCGATGCCAGATCTTGTGGTTTCCGGCATCAACCTCGGCGCGAACCGCGGGACGGACGTATTCTATTCCGGCACGGTCGCGGCAGCGATGGAAGCAGCGCTCAACGGCATCCGCGCGATCGCAATATCGAACGTCGCTTTCCCGCCAACTGAGTTCGGTGCGTGCATACCTGCGCTTCGTTACGGAATGAAGCTGATGGAGATGGATAAGAGCGTCATGCTTCTGAACATAAATGCGCCTGATACGAATGAACAGAGCCTAAAGGGCTGCGTGCTGACAAAACTGACCAGTCAATGCTATAAGCCGGAATATGAAATGCGGACGGACCCTTATGGTCGGCCTTATTATTGGACTTCTACCGAGATGATCTCCTGCAGCACCCAGGATACGGACGATGATGAACGCTGGACAAAGCAGGGTTATGCGAGCGTGACGCCCCTGCTCACCAGCTTGTGTGATTTGGATACGCTTGATAGGCTGAAAAAACTTGCTGGGGAGAAAGAATGATGAAAAAGGCATTAGAAAACATAGAAGACAGCGATCTTCTTGCGCGGCTCAACCACTCGTTCAAAAGTTTGAGCAAGGGCCAGAAACAGATTGCTTCCTTTATTTTGGAAAATTACGATAAAGCGGCGTTCATTACGGCATCCAAAATGGGTCGTATCGTAGGCGTCAGTGAGTCGACCGTGGTGCGCTTTGCGTACACGCTGGGTTACGACGGCTACCCCGAGCTGCAAAAATCGCTTCAGGAACTGATCCGCAACAAGCTCACCAGCGTACAGCGCATTAAACTCACCTCGGATATGAGTCAGAACGATGTGCTTAAATCCGTTCTTAAAGCGGATATGTCGAATATCCGCTCAACCATTGACGCTATTGATAACACGGTATTCAACGCGGTTGTCGATCAGCTGTTTGAGTCAAAAAAGGTTTATATCATCGGCATACGAAGCGCGTCGCCGCTCGCCCAGCTTCTGGCTTATTACCTCGGCATGATGCTCGATAATATCGTGCTTGTCAGTTCGTCCATCGGCGATATTTATGAAAGCCTGTTCCGGATTGATGAGGACGATGCATGCTTTGGCATCAGTTTTCCGCGCTATTCGGCGCGCACCATCGAGGCGCTCAAGTTTGCAAAATCGCGGAAAGCGCATATCATCGCCCTGACCGACAGCACGTTTTCCCCCATCGCTGAGATTGCAGACCTGTCCCTGATCGCCAAGAGCGATATGGCATCCTTCGCCGATTCTCTCGTTGCCCCGCTGAGCCTCATCAATGCACTGATCGTCGCATGCAGCCTCCGGCGGAAAGAGGATGTCTATATGCGCTTCAGCCAACTCGAGGCGCTTTGGGGAAGCCAAAGGATCTATGCATCGGGAGCAGGGGAGAGCGACAGGTTATAATGAAGCTGATACTTGTACGACATGGACAAACGGACTGGAATACCTGCCGAAGAGTACAGGGGAGAACGGATGTCAGCCTGAACGCAAAGGGAATTCTGCAGGCGAAAGCAGCCGCGGATTACCTGAAAAACAGGGGCATTCGTTCGATCTACTCGGGACCGCTCGCGCGGGCGTACGACACTGCGGAGGAAATAGCCGCTGAAGCGCACGTTGCCCGTGTTTCTGTTATGGATGGCCTTACGGAGATCAACTTCGGCGACTGGGAGGGCAAAACCGACGAGGAACTCAAATTGCACTTTCCGCAGCATTGGGGCGACTGGAACTGGGTTCTTCATCCGGAACTGTGCCGGGAAATCGGCGCTGAAAGCGCTGCGGAAATCCTCGAACGTACGCTTGGCTGCATCAGTGCGATCATGAGCGAAAATCCACAGGACGCAACGATTGCTATCGTCAGCCATACGATGCCCATTAAACTGATCACTGCGCATTTCATTGGTCTTCCCGTCAGCCGAATCCGCGGCATACGGGCCGATAACTGCTCGACGAGCGTGATTGAGCTGCAAGAAGATGGGCAGGCATCGCTCATCTGCTGGAACGATACTTCTTATCTTGGAGGATTGCTGTGATCAGCGTAGCCGTAATCGGCGGCGGCCCGGCCGGAATGATGGCAGCGTATGAAGCCGCGAAGCGCGGGCATGCGGTGACTTTGTTCGAGCGCAACGAAAAGCTCGGCAAAAAACTATTTATTACCGGCAAGGGAAGGTGCAATTTTACAAATTCAGCGGCTATCGAGGACTTCCTGCTGAATATTCCGCGCAATCCGCGCTTTCTGTACAGCGCGCTTTACGGATTTACGAACGAGGATATGATCCGCTTCCTTGAAAATGCGGGCGTGCCTGTAAAGACGGAGCGAGGCGGGAGAATGTTCCCCGCATCGGATAAATCGAGCGACGTGCTCCGCGCGTTCATCACGCGTATTCGGGAAACAGGTGCGACGGTTCTTCTGGACGAACGCGTCATGCGCGTGGCACGTGAAGAAAATGGCTTCCGCGTCGTTACAGACGAGCGTGAATATATGTTCGACCGGCTCATCCTCGCAACGGGAGGGCTGAGCTATCCGGCGACCGGTTCCACGGGCGATGGATACGCGTTTGCGCAGTCGCTCGGTCATACCGTAACCCCGCTCAAACCCTCGCTGATCTCGTTTGAAACGGAAGAAGATTGGCCTACGCGCCTGATGGGGCTTTCCCTCCGAAACGTAACCCTGGGCGCATATGACGGGCGCGGAAAAAAGAGATATGAAGAACTTGGCGAAATGCTTTTTACGCATTATGGCGTATCCGGTCCGCTGGTGCTGAGTGCGAGCAGCATGTTGGCAGATGCGCCGGAAGGCGCAAAGCTGACCGTTGACCTCAAACCCGGTCTTGATGAAGAGGAGCTTGACAGAAGACTGCTCCGTGATTTCGAAGCAAATATCCGAAGGCAATTCGTGAACGCGCTCGATGCGCTGCTGCCGCAAAAGTTGATCCCTGTTATCGTGGAGCTTTCCGGTATTCCTGCGCAGACGGAGGTTCATCAGATTACGCGTGATATGCGGCGAAGCTTCGACGTACTTTTGAAAAACCTTCCGATGACGGTCAGACGCGCGCGCCCGATTGAGGAGGCGATCATCACGCGGGGTGGTTTGAACGTGCGCGAGATCGATCCATCCACCATGCAGTCAAAATTGGTTGAGGGCCTGTATTTCGCCGGGGAGATAATCGATGTGGACGGATATACAGGCGGCTTCAATATGCAGATCGCCTGTTCCACCGGAGTGCTGGCGGGAAGGAATGTTTGAATTTATGAAAAAGTTGAACATCGCGATAGACGGACCGGCCGGAGCTGGAAAGAGCACCATCGCAAAGGCCGTTGCCAAGGAACTCGGCATACTATATCTCGACACGGGCGCGATGTATCGTGCGCTTGCGCTCAAAGCGCTTCGCCTTGGGATAGATCCAAACGATAACGAGTGCGTTGTGCCGATGCTGCCGGGGACGACCGTCAGCGTTTACAACGAAGATGGTGTTCAGCATACGCTTCTCGACGGGGAGGACGTATCATCTTGCATCCGAACGCAGGAAGTCTCTAAAGGCGCGTCGGATATTGGTGTGATTCCGCAGGTGCGCGTAAAGCTTGTTGAATGTCAGCGTGAAATCGCAAAAAACAACGATGTCGTTATGGAAGGACGGGATATGGGCTCCTATGTGATCCCGGAAACGCCCTATAAGTTTTATGTGACAGCCTCGAGCGACGAGCGCGCGAGGAGGCGTTTGCATGAGTTGCGCGAAAAAGGGCTGGAGGAGGGTCGAACGCACGAGCAGCTGAAAAAGGAAATCGAAGCGCGTGATTATACGGACAGCCACCGCGCGATGGCACCGTTGATCCACCTGCCTGACGCATTGATGATCGACACAACCCATATGAGCGTTCAGGAAGCGGTGAGCGCGGTGCTGAGCCATGTCAGGAGGGACGGCTGATGCTGTATATTCTTTTTAAATATGTCATCGGGCCGTTCATACTGCTCTTCCTGCGTCCAATCGTGTACGGCAAGCAGAATCTGCGCATCAAAGGCAAAGCGATTATTATCTGCAACCATCGCTCCATGATGGATCCGATCGTTCTTGCCCTCGTTACGCCACGCGTGATCCACTTCATGGCGAAAAAAGAAATTTTTAAATCAAAGGTTGGCAATCTGTTTTTTAGGATGCTGTGCGCATTTCCTGTCAATCGAAAGAGTACCGATCTTCAATCGCTGAAAAACGCCCTGTCGGTATTGGACAAGGGAAAGGTTTTCGGCATCTTTCCCGAAGGAAAGCGTGAAGTATCCGATTCACTTGATGAATTTGAGCGGGGAACGGCCTTTTTTGCGATCCGCTCAGGCGCGCCGGTGATCCCTGTTTACATGCATCCGGATGCGTCAAGACGGAGCAGGCCTGTGTTGATCGTCGGCAAGCCGATCGATATCAGCTCCATTGTCGCAAATGCGAACAAATCCTCCATGATCGAGGTTGTGACGGATGAGCTTGCCGATTCGATCGACGCTTTGCGCCTGGAGCTGGAGGAAATCTATTGCGAATAATCGTTGCTGAAAACATCGGATTCTGCTTTGGGGTCAGGCGCGCGCTTGATCTTGCAGATTCCCTCGCGCGGTCGGGAAAAAAGGTTTATGCGCTGGGCGAGCTGATCCATAATGCAAGCGCCATTGCCGAGCTTGCAGCAAAAGGCATCGTAACGATCGAGGATGTGAACGAAGTGCCGGAAGGTGGCACCGTGCTCATACGCTCACACGGCGTGCCGCCTGCGGTCATCGCGCAATGCCGTGTGCGCGGCATCAAGATTGCAGACGCGACCTGTCCGTTCGTTGAGCGAATACATGAAGTTGTCCGCACGAATTATAAGGAAGGACGGCGGATCGCAATTTTCGGTGAAGCAGGCCACCCGGAATGCGTGGGCATCAACGGATGCTGCGAAAACACGGCAATTTTTCTGAAAGATGCGAAGGATGTCAAGCTGCTCGACGCTAACGATCCGTATTGCATCGTGGCGCAGACCACCGCTTCCGCGCAGGAGTATGACAAAATATGCAGCGTGGCTGCATTGTATTTGCATGACGCGCGCGTGACGGATACGCTTTGCAGCGCGACAAAAGCGCGGCAGAAGGAAGCTGAACTCATCAGCCGAGATGCGACGATTATGTTCGTAATCGGCGATCGTTGCAGCTCTAACACCGCTAAACTTGCACAGGTGTGCCAAAAGGACTGTTATCATGTATATTCATTAGCAAAAGTAGACGAACTTCCACTTGAAATAATTCATGCGGATGATATAATAGGTATTGTTTCGGGCGCTTCTGCGCCGGATGCGATCATTAGGGAGGTTATTACAAGGATGAGTGAACTGGATAAGACGATGGCTGAGAGCCCCGTAGAAAACGAAGAGGTTAAAACGGAAGCAACAGCTGCCGTCGAAGAACCCGTCGTGATGGAGCCTGAAGAAGCGCCTGCTGCGGAGGAAGCCAAGTGTGTGTGCGAGTGCGCCGCCACTGAGGATGATTCCGCCGCCGATAAGGCTGCTGCTGACGGAACCGATGAAATAACTGCCGCTAAAAATGAGAATGCCGAGACAAGTTTTGCCGAGGCTTTCGAAAAGACCCTCGTACGGATCAAGAACGGACAGGTTCTTACCGGATCTATCGTTCAGATCAACGATGGTGAAGTGTGCGTCAACATCGGGTATAAATCGGACGGATTCATTCCTCGCAACGAATTCTCTTCTGACCCCGACTTAAAACCTGAGGATATCGTCAAGATCGGCGATAAGATCGATGTCGAGGTTTTAAAGGTCAACGACGGTGAAGGCAACGTTTTGCTTTCCCGCAAGAATGTTGAGAGCAAAAAAATCTGGGATTCCCTTATGCTGTATGATCA
>CAZJYV010000003.1:0-31742 GCA_964550295.1 uncultured Clostridium sp.
ATCAGGTCGATGTCCGCCGTGCAGGGGCGGATGCCGCCCAGCTCGAAGCGGTTGGATTTGAACATATCGATGCGCTCCTGCTCGCGGGCGTACAGTGCCACGCCGTAGCCAAGATCCGCAAGATACGCCGCGAGGGACTGCCCGCCGTTGCCCGTACTAATAACCGCAATTTTGTTTTTCATACAGACCCTCTCTTTTCAATATGCCATGCAGGCGTTCCTCCTCAGATAAGCAGCGCCCCGACGCGCTGTCATATGCGACACATGTTCCGTTTTGGATTCTGGTTTCAAGGTTGCCCATGAACGCGCCGCCTTTGCGGATATGCGGTGCGTCGAGTATGCCGCGCTCGATGCAGTTTGTCAGCACCGCCGCATCCCCCAAAGGGTCGGGACTCACACCGCCGTACTGCTCCTTGATGAAATCCAGCAGGTAGGTCGCTTCCCGGATCAGTTCCCTCTTTCGCTCCTGCACGGCAGGGTCTGCCGCCGCGTTCGCGTTTCCGAACAGGACGGAGCGCACCACGCCGCGCACGATTTTACAGCTTTCGATCACGACTTCCGGCGTGGCGGCGCGCTCCGCCTCGCTGAAGCCGACCACGTGGATGATATGCGGGGCGACGTTCATGGAAAGCGCCGTCGTCGCCGCGAGCTGACCTTTGGCAATGTCCGGGTCGCCGTTCAAAAAGGGCAGACCCGCGCGCACTTGACGGTAAACGCTAAAATCCGACGACGCGAGGGATTCCGTCAGCTCGATCTGCGCGAGAACTTTAGCAAGGTCCATCGAAAAACTCAGCGCGCTCGGGATGTTGAACATGTACTGCGCGATATAATCCTTTGCGCCGTATTTCTTCGCGTTGTATGCGCTGATGAATGACATGGCCGCGGAAACGGCGTCGTGCGCGTCCCGAAGTCCCCAGTGGTGCGGCTCGTTGACTTCCACCGGGATATTCCGCATGCCGTGCCAGCGGATCATTTGCTGACCTTCCTCCATCGCTGCGCGCACAGTGCGCGTCCCTCTTCCATCCAGTTCGTTATACCAGCACAGCGGCACGGCGCACCATGCGTTGTCGATTTTCCGGCGCAGCACATCGGCAAGCTCCAGCACGTCCGAGGTGCCGCTGTAACAGCGCATCAGGGGATAATTGCCGCATTGGGACGCAGCCTTGAGCTGCGTAAATTCCTCCTCATTTTTGACGGGTACGCCGCCTGCGCCGTCCATTTCCTGCTGCCTGAGACCGGGATGGAAAAAAAACTGCTGCGTATTCTGGTCGATGCCGAGGGAAATCACGTCCATCACGCGCGCCTGTGCGATCTGCGTTATGCCCGCGCGCGTTTCCTCGTAGGAGGGCAGGCCGAAATGATGGCGCAGCAGCGGATAGGGCTGCTTCTGGCGGATTCTGTCATGCAGGCTTTGCGCATGGATTTCCGCGTTTCCTTCGCGGCGGAAAACGCCTGTCCGAAGGAAGGCAATGCACTCATCCAGATCCTCCGTGCCATCAAACACCACGTCGAAAAAGGCGAGCTTTTCAATTTCCACCGCAACAGGCCTTGTTCCGGCGAATACCCACAGGGGCTGCGCATCGAGCGCTTTGCTCTTTTCCATCAATGTCCGCACGAGCGGAACCGCGTTGGCGGGCGTGAGCCGATAACCGAGCGAAACCATTGTCGGACGACATTCCGCAACTCTGCTGATGATGGAATCGATGCTGTTGGCAGGCCCCAAAAACAAGGTGTCATACCCTTCGTCCTTCGCGAGGTTGAGGAAGTGAACCGCGCCCGCGACATGGACGCAGTTGCCAAGCGACCCCGCCATAACCAGACCTTTTTTCATAATGGGCTCCTTTCTGCGCCGCAAAAGCCAAACGCAGTCTCAGCGGATTTGACTTCCGGGCGGCACGCGGGTGATTGGTCGGAGTGCGAGCGATTCAGCCCGTGTCCGACTGCCCCAAGTTCTATTGTTCGTGCGCCGGGTCGGCGGCATTCATACCCGCGCCGATTCGACGCATTCCCCGTTCACAAACGCGCGCACGGCTTTCACCGCCGCCTTTGCGCATACGAAAACAACGGTATCCCCGCCGTATAACTCCGCGTAAGGGCCGGGCGAGAGGATGATGCTCTGCTTTCTCCTGATGGCCACGATCGTCGCCCCCGTTTGCTGCCAGAAGTGCAGCGCGCCGAGGTTTTTGCCGATCAACGGGGATGCTGCGGATACGCGCACCTCGTAATTCGGCAGTGCCTTGTCCGTGGGCAGCGGATGCTCCTGCGCGTTGAGCATTTCGTTGTAAACATCAAAAATCTCCCGACAGATGCCGTTATGCCGGACGAACAACTCCTTCATCCTTTGCTGCAAACCTTGCTGCTCGCTGCGGTTTTCGTTGTTTTGCAGATACCGCCTTGCGTTGTCCGCCGAAAGGATCACAACGCCGCTTTTATCTCGTATTTCCACAACCTTCATAACCGCAAGCAAGCGCAGTGCGCGCCGGATTGTTTCGGGCGAAACGCCGTATTCGGAGGCCAGCAGGGAGCGGCCGGAGATCCTGCGCCCCTCCTCCAGGTTTCCGTCGGCAATTTGAGATGCAATGTCCAAAGCGATCCGCAGATAGTGCGGAAATGCCGTCTGTTCCATATATGCGTTCCTTTCCGGATAACCAGCGTCTTATAAGAGGGGTGTAGACTATTTATATACTAACAACTTTATAAAATCAATAGATATGTTAGAAGATTTTTGTGAACATTTGCATGTTTTTCTGCAAACGACAGCAAAGCGCAAAAAAAGCCGGCTCAGACCGGCTTCTCTCTATCGTGTTGTCGAAAACGGCTTTATTGGGCCGGATCAAACTCCGGCGTATAGATGGCAAAACCGTTTTTGCCAGTGTGTTTCACATGATAAAGGGCGGCATCCGCCTTTTTATAAAGCTGCTGGAAGCTTTCGTGCTTTTGCGGGTCGGTGAGTACGGCGCCGATGCTTACGCTGACCTGCCTGCAACCGTCGCCGACATAGAGCATCTCCAAACGGCGCTGGAACGAGCTGACCGTCGATTTGAGCTGTTCCGCGTTGCCGATGCTTCTGAGACACACCATGAATTCATCGCCGCCAATGCGCCCCGCGATATCCGAGGAACGGAAGTGGCTCAGAAGGAGCGAGGTGATGCCCTTGATCGCCTTGTCCCCCTCGCAGTGGCCGCATGTGTCGTTGATGCCCTTGAGATCATCCAGGTCGAGGATGAGCATCGCGTGGATCGCTTCGGGGTCCTCCTTGAGCGTGCGGGTGATGATCTCCTCCGTGACGGTTTTATTGTAGAGCCCCGTCATACGGTCGGTCTGTGCCTGCATTTCCAGAAGGGCGATCTTACGTTTTTGCGCGTCGATGTTGGTGAATTTGCAGATGACGCAGGTGACGATCCCGTCCTTATCCACAAGGCCGTTCGTGATCACGGAAAACCAGACGAAATTTCCGTTCGCGTCCCGCATGCGAAGCTCTCGCGATGAATAGTGGAGGGTTCCACGCATCTCGGAAAGCATCTCAAAAAAAATCTGACGGTCGTCCGGATGGATGCGCGTTGCGTTAAGAAAATAGTCGTACCGGGGGCCTTCGCCCGCGAATTTTTCAAAGAACTCGTTTGCCTCGATGGTTTTTTCGGCGTAGTTGACCTCAATGATGATGGAGGCCGAATCCAGCGCGATCAGGCGGTAGCGCGCTTCGGAAGCTTCCAGCCGGAACTTTTCTTCCATCACGCGCGCGTTTTCATCCGCAAGCCTCCTTTTGCTGATCTGGAAGATCACGATAATCAGCAGATAACAAAGCAGCAGCGTGAACGTCATCAGCGCGCCGAACAGGGTGGCGTTGTCGCGCGCCGCCTCATATTGGGGAGCGGCGCCCTTGATGAGCGTCTGCGAGAATAACTCCTCGGAATACGTTTCGGCAAGCCTGTTGAAAGATACATAGGCGATGGAAACGCCCAGCGCGATGATTGCCAACAACAAAGATAGAAGCCGCAAAACATAGCCGCTTCCCGAAAAGAAATTTTTAATTGGGTGGTGTTTTTCTGCCATGAATGCACCCTCTTTACGCGCCTGTAATTATACATGAAAGCGCTTTATATGACAAGTAAATTTATCATATTTATAGAGCTTGATTCAAAAAAATATGGTTTTTGAAAACGAAATGGATCAGCTTGCAAGTATGACGAAATCCCTCGATGTGCAGTCGGAAAAAAACAAGCAAAACGCTGCATTTTATTTTGAACCGTTCCACCTGCCTGGCACAAGAATGCGTGTAACAAATAGAATGCTAATCGACTGTATATCTATAATACGCTATGCTCGGGATTTTCAGGCGGGGGGCGGAATTTTATGCGCGCGGAACAGACTGCCGCCCAGCCCGCCGGCGGCGGCAGGAAGCAGCCACTGCAGCCCGATATCTGCGAAGGGCAGCGCATCCGTGCCGAGTGAAACGGGCAGGTTCGCATCCGCGAGCGCAACCGCAGCGGCGATAAAACCCAGCAGCGCCGCGCCCCGACAGACGTTGACGTTGCGAATTCTGCGGCCGAAAAGGGAAAGCAGAACAAGCGTGATAATCGCGGGATAGATCAGCTCCAAGAGGGGCGCCGCGCAGTCGATGATCGAAGCAATGCCAAGGTTGGAGATCAAAAAGCTCACCGCGCACTCCGCAACGATGAGCGGCGCGTATTTGAGCCTGCCGCCGGAAAGCTCCTCCAGGCACGCCGCGCCGGCGGATGCAAAGCCGATGGCGGTCGTGATGCAGGCCGAGATGACGATGAGTGCCATCACCGGCAATCCCAGAACGGGAAGGAGCGTCTGCGTTATCGCGAGCAGCAGCCCTGTCCTGCCGAGTTTGGCGGAAAACACGCCGGAAGCCGATGCGCCAAGGTACGTCAGGCCGCCGTAGACCGCAAAAAGCATCAGCGAGGCGAGGAAACATGCAGCGCCCGCGACGGCGAAACCATGGCTGCGCGAGCGGTAGCCCTGCTGCCGTACCATACCGGTTACGACTACGGAAAGGAGCAGCGCCCCCATCATATCCATGGTCTGGTAGCCCGCCTCCAGACCGCTTTTGAGTACGACCGACCTACTCGCCACAGCGATAGGATCGCCAAGCGGAGTCGCGGCAGCCTTGATCATTAAAAACGCAAGCGCAGTTGCGAGGATGGGCGCAAGCGATTTCCCCACGATGCCCGCAAGCTTCGTGGGACGCAGACAAAGCAGCGCCACTAGTATGAAATAGGCGGCGGACGGAATCCACGAAGGCGTGCCGGCGAAAATCGGCCGAACGGCAAGCTCATACATCGTTGCCGCCGTGCGCGGAACCACAACAAGGGGACCCATGCACAGCGCGACTGCGGCGATCACAACCGTCGATACGAATTTGCCGAGAGGACTCGCGATGTCGCGCAGCCCGTTTTCACAGCGGAGTGCCGCGAGCAGAGCGAGCATCGTCATTCCGCATTCGATCGCGCTGAAGGCGAGGAAACCGATCAACCACGCATCCCCGGTTTCGTGGCCGAGATACGGCGGAAAAATCAGGTTGCCCGCGCCGAAAAACATCGCAAATACCGCGAAGCCGAGCGTGACGATGTTTTTGATATCCTTTTTTGCGATCGTGCTCCCTTTCCCTCCCGTCGCATGGATTCGCAAATCGGGCGTGTGCGTATATCAAACATATTCGGGCGTGCCGCCCCGAATGCGGCGCTACCAAACGCGTTGTTATTGCGGTATAATACAGCCATGACAAACGCTTTCCTTCATACATATTCCGCTCAGGAGGCGCTTCCCGCCGCGTGGCGGTATTATCTGAAAACCTGCGGGCTTCCGGAAGAGCCCGCCTTGCCGCGGCATGCGCGCATACGCGCGCGTTCCTCCGAGGTGCTCAACGATATTTGGCCGAAAATTTCCGTTCGCGCGCTGACAAAACGCTTCCCCGGTGACTGCCTTTCCGGGGAAACGCTCACGCTGGAGGGCGTTGCGTTCGAATGCCGCGCTTTCGGCCGGCTCGATCCCGCGCGGATTCATGCCGTTTATCCCTATCTGCTCACCGCGGGGGATGTTCATCTGGATACGGACAACGTGGCGGATGGACTGTTTGCCGATATCTGGGGCACATCCTTCACGGACGCGGGGCTGGAGCTGCTGGGGCGCACCCTTTCTTCGGAAAACGAAGGGTACACGCTGTCCCCGTCGTTCGGACCCGGCTTTTACGGAATGGATATCGGTATGATGGAGCGCTTCTTCGCCCTGTTCGACGCGTCCGCAATCGGCGTAACCCTGCGCGGGAGCAGCATGCTTATCCCGCTGAAATCCTGCGCGGGCTTTTTTATCGCCGGAAAGGATGAATGGATGCTGCCCGTGCGGGATTGCGAAAGCTGCATTGGCAACCCGGGCGGCTGCCGCTTTTGCAAAAACGCTGTTCTTCCGCACAACAACGGAGACCGTTGATTTGTACGTCAGCCATCGGTTCATTCGCCCCTGCTGATGGACCCCATGCTATAATTAAAAATGGAACATCTGCACAATTTAATATCGGGGAGGGCGAAGATGGGTAAAGAGCTGTTGATCGCTACGCTGAGACATGAACGAACAAACACCGTGCCGTGGGTTCCTTTCGCGGGCGTACACGCGGGTAAACTCGCGGGATATGACGCAAAAGAGGTTTTAACGAACGCGGATTCCTTATACGAATCCCTCATGGCTGCTCATAAGTTTTATGCGCCGGACGGGATGCCCGTCGCTTTCGATCTGCAAATCGAGGCGGAGGCGTTCGGTTGCGAGCTGCTGTGGGCGAGGGACAACCCGCCCTCTGTGCGTTCCCATCCGCTCGCTGATACGAATGACATCCCCTGTAAATGTAAAATACCCAATGAAAAAAGCGGGCGCGTTCCCGTCATACTCGAAACCATGCGCCGATTGAAGGCGTCCGTCGGGACGGAAACCGCGCTGTACGGCCTCGTCTGCGGACCGTTCACGCTTGCCTCGCACCTGCGCGGCACGGGCATCTTCATGGATATGATCAATCAGCCGGATTATGTCGCGCGCCTCGTCGAGTACTGCGGGGAGGTGGCGCTCTCCATGGCACGCATGTACCTTGACGCGGGCATGGATGTCATCGCCCTGGTCGATCCGCTGGTGAGCCAGATTTCCCCTAAACATGTCGATCAATTTCTGAACCCGACGTTTACGGCGGTGTTCGATTATATCCGCAGCCGGGGCGCATACTCCTGCTTTTTCGTGTGCGGCAACGCAACGCGTCAGATCGATGCCATGTGCAGGATGAATCCGGACTGCGTGAGCGTGGACGAGAACGTGAACCTCGCCTTAGCCAAGCAGACGACGGACCGCTACAACATCGTTTTGGGCGGCAACATCCCGCTCACGACCACGATGCTCTTTGGTACGCAGCAGGATAACATGAAAAAAGTGATTGACATCCTCGATAGCGTCGATCATCATAACCTCATCGTCAGCCCGGGCTGCGATATGCCCTACGATACGCCGGTGGAGAACGTCATCGCAGCCGCGCAGGCGGTGAAGACGCCGGAGGAGATCCGCGCGGCCATCGCGCATTATGAAAGCGCGGGCCTTGGGAATATCGAGGTTGAGCTGCCCGATTACGGCAAGCTCCATAGAGCGCTCGTCGAGGTCTTTACGCTCGATCCCGATCAGTGCGCCGCCTGCATGTACATGGTGGACCTTGTAAAAGATCATTACGACCGGATCAGCGATATTGCCGATTACACCGTTTACAGGTACAATAGAAGGGAGGATATCGCCCGGACCGTGAAGATGGGCCTTACCAATCTTCCAACCATATGCATCAACGGAAAACCCGCGTGGGTGTCGATCATACCCGGCGCGGACGAATTCATCGCCGCCGTAAGGGACGCTTACTGCGCACTTCATCCATAAACGCGATCACGGAAAAAACGGGAGGAGAACATGAGCAAAGACGATATCTTTGAAAAAGCAAAGCAATCCATCATCGAGGCTGATGAGGACAAGGCTGCGGAAGCGCTGCGCGAGGGCGAGGAACTGGGCATTCCCCCGATGGAGATGCTCAGCTGCGGCTTCAGCGCCGGCATGAAGGAATTGGGCGACCTGTTCGGCATGGGCGAGGTGTTCCTGCCGGAACTGATGTTTGCCACCGAGGTGATGAAATCCGTCACCGCGGAGCTTGAAAAAAAGATGCCTGAGAACGAAACGCAGGCAAGGGGCGTCATGGTCATCGGCACCGTTGCGGGCGACGTACACGACATCGGCAAGGGGATTGTCGCCTCCATCGTAAAAACCAACGGCATTACGGTGTATGACCTTGGGCGCGAGGTTCCCGCGGAAGCTTTCATTCAAAAAGTGAAGGAGGTCAACGCGGACTTTTTGGGCAGCTCCGCCCTGCTCACAACCACCATGACCGAGCAGAAAAAGATCGAGGACCTGCTCGCTGCCGAAGGGCTAAAGGGCAAGGTTAAAACCCTTGTGGGCGGCGCGCCCGTCACAAAGCGCTGGGCGGAGCGCATCGGCGCGGATGCATATTGCGAGGACGCGACGGATACCGTCAACTACATAATGGGCTGGCTCACTCAGGGATAAACGGAGCAAGGCTCCCATATAAAATCGATCGGAAAGGAGATGAAGGGATGGCAAACGAAGAAAAAAAATTCTTCACCCGCATGGGCGACGGCTCGATCGTTTATATGACCGAGGGGGAGATCCGCGCGGATATCGAGGCGGGCGTCGAGGATGCCGTTAAGCGCGGCAAGGTTGATCCGCTCACCGAGGAAGAAAAGCGGCATCTTTACGAGATCGTCACGATGTCTGGCGCGATTGTCGGCGTAGAGCCGGGTATGCAGGTGGTGACATCGAGCGATTCGGGTTCGGATAAGCTGAGTACCAAGTGCGGAATCCCCGTTTCGCGGGATGTCAACGCCATGATCCACGAGCGCGCGCTCGGGTGTGACAGCGTGGATATCGGCTACAGCGACTATAATTATAAAACCGTCAAAGGCGTTGCCAAGCGCGAGGCTACGGTGTTGAAGCAGGCGCTCAACCACACGACGATGCCTCTGTTCTACGGCGCAATGCCCAACCTCGGCTTCTACACGAAGCCGGATGGACCGGTTGACAACTGGGCGATGCTTTTGCCTGAGGGAAAAATCAAGGAAGCGATGGATGCACAGGAGGAGGCCGTCGGCCACAGCGTGGCGGACATGGTCTACGTTGCGCAGCAGATGAACGACGTGGGCGCGGACGGCTTCATGCTCGACACCTCCGGCGCGGCAGGCGACGCGGACTTCCTCGCCGCACTCAAGGCGACGGAGGAGATCACGGCGAAGTTCCCCGATATGCCCATCGAAATCGGCATGGCGGGCGAATTCGTTCTGGGCATGCACGGCAGGCTGAAGTATGGGGACACGCGGCTTGCGGGCCTTTACCCGCACAAGCAGGTTAAGGTGGCGGAAGCCGCCGGGGCCAGCATTTTTGGCGCGGTCGTGAACACAAACTGCAACGCGACCTTCCCATGGAACATCGCGCGCGTATGCACGTTCATTAAGGCATGCGTCGCGGTGGCGGATATCCCCGTCCACGCGAACGCGGGTATGGGGGTGTGCGGCATTCCCATGTGCGAGAACCTGCCTGCGGACGTCGTGTCCCGCGCGGACAAGGCGCTGGTCGAAATCTGCAAGATAGACGGATTGTAGATTGGCGTAGGCGATCCGCTGGGCGCGGAAGCCGTGCACAATATCGCCGCGGGTATGGGCGGCATGCGTACTGCCGGAGATCTGGTGATGCGCGTGATGCTCGCCAAGAAGATGAAAATCGACAAGGCAAAAACCTATGTGGCGGAAAAGCTCGGTGTAACGCTCGAAGAATTATGCGATGTGGTCACCATGAGTGAAAAGCGCGAGGAACTCGGGCTTGGGCTTGCCCATGTGGAGCCGTGCGCAGAGGCGAACGGCGGCATGGAGGCGAAGTTCCGCATCGAACAGATTCTTGGGATCAAAATCAATTCCGTGCAACGCTTCAGGCAAAGGGCCGGGATGAAAGACTGATTCTTCCGGGGCGGCTCTTTATGGGTCGCCCCTGCTTTATCTTTTTCAAACACGATAAGGAGATGCCATGATGGAAATCGCTCGGACATATCCCGTGATCGAATGCAACCTCACAAAGCTGCGCCGCAACATGAACGAGATCGTCTCCCGCTGCAACGCGCTGGGCATATCCGTCACGGGCGTAATCAAGGGCTTCAACGGACACACGGAGGCGGCGCGGATCTACCGCGAAGGGATGAGCGGCCTTGCCAGCTCACGCACGGAGCAGCTTGCGGAATGTATCGAGGCGGGCATCCCCGGTCCGTATATGATGATCCGCGTTCCCATGCCGGGCGAGGTTGATGATGTGGTGCGTTTGGCGGACAGCACGCTCGTGAGCGAACTTTCCACCATCCGGCTCCTTGACGCGGCGTGCGCACGGCAGAAAAAACCCTTCGGAGTCATCATCATGGCGGATCTGGGCGACCTTCGCGAGGGTTATTGGGATAAGGACGAGATGGTGGAAGCCGCGGTTGAAACCGAAGGGATGCAGCATGTACGCCTTCTCGGCGTGGGTGTGAACCTTGGCTGCTATGGCGCGATCGTGCCGACACCGGAAAACCTCGGCGAATTGATAGCCATCGCGGAAAGAATCGAGGCGCGCATCGGGCGAAAGCTCGATATCATCTCCGGCGGGGCGACGACATCGCTGCCCCTCGTGCTGGATGGCACCATGCCAAAGCGCATCAACCATCTGCGTCTGGGAGAGGGCATCTTGCAGGGCAAGGACCTCAACGATCTGTTCAAACTCGACATGAGCTTCCTCGACCTCGATGTTTTTACCGTCAAGGCGGAGGTTCTTGAGGTGAAGGTCAAGCCGAGTCACCCGGTCGGCACCATCTTTGTGGATGCGTACGGCTTCACACCGGAATATCCCAACAGGGGTATGCGGCGCCGCGCCCTCGTCGGCATCGGCAAGCTGGACTTTGCGTACTGCGATATGCTCGTGCCGCGCGACGCAGGCATCGAGGTTCTGGGCGGCAGCAGCGATCACCTGATCCTCGATGTGGAGGATTACGAGGGCGTGCTCAAACCCGGCGACGTGCTGACGTTTGACACGCGCTACGCCACCATGATGTATGTGACCCACTCGCGCTATGTGCGTTTCGTCTGCACCCAATGACGCGGCTTTATTTGATCACAGGTTTTCTGGGCGCGGGGAAAACCACGCTTGTCAAGCGGTTGCTCGCATTAGGCGGCAAAACGGGCGTCATCGTGAACGACTTCGGCCCCGTCAACGTGGATGCGGCGCTGCTCGCTAAAGAGGGCGTGGTGATGGCGGCGCTTGAGAACGGCTCCGTTTTTTGCGCGTGTATCAAAGACCGGTTTGTGCAAAGCCTGATCGATCTTTCAAGTATGGGGCTTGAGCGGCTGTTCATCGAGGCTTCCGGCCTTGCCGACCCGGCTGGTATGACGCGCATTTTGCACGGGATTGCGCCGCGTCTCACAGTCCCTTATGATTATGCGGGAAGCGTATGCGTCGTGGATGCAACGCATTTCATTGGGTTGAGCGACCTGCTCCCCGCGCTTGTTTCGCAAGCGGAATACGCCTCCGCCTTCATCATCAACAAGGCCGACCTCGCGGATGAACAAACGATCCTCGCCGTGGGAGCGGAACTTTCGGTGCTGAACCCAAGCGCCGCGCAGCACGTTGCGAGTTATTGCGCGGTGGACGCGGCGACCCTGCTCGAATCGCTTTCCCCTTCCGGCAAGGAGGCGCGGGAAAGCTTCAACACGCCGGAGAACCGCCCCGCCGCGTTCGTCCTTCGAAGTATTGCCTCCGCCAAACGCGCGGAACTCACGGCGTTTTTGGACGAGATCGCGCCGTATACTTACCGAATGAAAGGCTTTGCGCTCGCGGATGAGGGCATGGTCGAGATTGAAGGAACGCTCGGCCGCGCGCTGATCGAGCCGTACGGCGGAGAACTGCCGCCGCAAGGCGCGGCGCTGGTCATCATTTCCGCCGAGGGCATCCGGCTGGTGAGCCGCATCGCAAAGGCGCTCTCCGGCGGCCTGAAAGGAAAGCTGACGCTGTGAAGATCACTTTTCTTGCGCAGAACATCGCATACGAAACGAATGGGGGCGAAACGCTCCTGCATGCGGCGCGCGAAGCGGGGATTGAGATCGCCTCCGACTGCGCGGGCAGCGGCACCTGCGGCAAATGCCGCGTGCGCGTGGTTTCGGGCGACGTGAACGGCGTTTTGCCCGAAGAGGAAGCGGCACTTCCCGCATCCGCGCGCGCGGACGGCTGGCGGCTCGCGTGTCTGGCGGTTCCGACATCGGACTGCATCGTTGAGGTTCCTTCCCCGCGCAGCGGCACGGCGAAAGGCAACATCGGCTTTCCGGCTGATTTCGTGCCGGACAGGGATGCAAACGCCCGTTGCGGCCTTGCTTTTGATATCGGCACCACGACGATCGCCGGCATGTTGTGCGATCTGCGGACGGGGACGGTGCTTGCCGCCGCCTCCCGCGCAAACCCGCAAGGGCAGTTTGGAGCGGATGTGATCTCCCGTATCGAGTACTGCATCAAGAAAAAACGCGGGCTCGATATGCTGCAAAGCGCGGTTGTATCCTGCCTGAACGATCTAGCCGGAGAGTTGGAAAAGATTTGCGGTGTGAAACGGCGCGAGATCGCGCGCGCCGTCGCCGTTGGCAACACGACGATGACGCACATCCTCCTCGGCGTCGACCCACAAAGCCTCGCGCGCGCACCCTTTGCGCCCGCTTTCCTCACGCATGAGCCTGTAAGCGCCGGGAGCGTGGGCTTGAAACTGTCTTTCGGCGCAAAGCTGGAGGTGCTCTCCAACATCGCGGGGCATGTGGGCGCGGATATCACGGCTGCGATTTTAACCTCCCGCATCGCAGAATCAGAGGCGCCTGCCATGCTCATCGACATCGGCACAAACGGCGAAATGGCGTTTGTGAAGGATCATCGGCTGCTCGTTTGCTCCACGGCGGCGGGGCCGGCCTTCGAGGGGGCGTGCATATCCTGCGGCATGCGCGCCGCGCCCGGCGCAATTATCCGCGCGGATTTGATTGACGGGCGCTTCGTCGTAACCTCCGAGGACGGCGTGCGGCCTGTGGGCATCTGCGGCTCCGGCCTGATCGATATCGTTGCGCTTCTTCTTGACAACGGCGTGATCGATTCGTCCGGCAAGCTGCTCGCGCCGGATCGTGCAAGGGAAAACGGCGCGCCGGAAGCGCTCATCACCCGCATCCGGCAGGAGGGGCGCGTGCAGACCTTCGTGCTTTACGAGGATGACGAGCAGGCGGTTACCCTTACGCAGAAGGATATCCGCGAAGTTCAGCTTGCAAAAGCCGCCATTGCGGCCGGGATGCAGCTTTTGATGAAGGAGCTTGGCTTAACGGCAAGCGCGCTTTCCCGCGCCCTGCTTGCGGGCGCGTTCGGCAGCCAGATCCGCGCGAAAAGCGCGCTTCGACTGGGGCTGCTGCCAAATGTTCCCGAGGAAAAGGTCGTTCGGATCGGCAACGCGGCGGGCGCGGGCGCGTGCATGGCGCTTTTGTCCCGCACCGAGGCGGCGCGTGCGGCGGAGCTTGTTAAAAGGGCGGAGCATGTGGAGCTTGCCGCCCACCCGGAATTTCAGGGCGCATTCATTGCCGCGATGAGGTTTTAGCATGGAGCAGATCGTATTTACGCAGACGCAGGCGCAAAGACTCGTTGAGCTGGGCGCGGCGGAGGAGGATGCATCGCGCGCGTTCGATGCGGCTTCGGTGCGGGATGAAACATTCCGCCTGCTCGAACGGTCGCTGATCGCCGCCTGCAGGGAACGTCTTTGCGGGTTGGTGGAGGAACGGCACAAGGTCGCCCTCGCCCAAACGCAGGCTTGTCTCGTCGACTGGCTGTGCGAAAAGGAAGGCTTTACGCAGGTGATGACACCCACGATCATCACCGCTGATATGCTCGATAAAATGACCATCACAGAAGGGCATCCGCTCAGAGAGCAGATCTACTGGCTTGACGCAAAGCGCTGCCTTCGCCCCATGCTCGCGCCCAACCTTTATGTCGTCATGCGCGATTTATCCCGCGCGGTGAAGAAACCTGTGCGCATCTTTGAGGCAGGCTCGTGCTTCCGCAAGGAGACCAAGGGCGCGCAACATCTTTCCGAATTCACCATGCTCAACCTCGTCGAATACGGCACGGTGGAGGAGGGGAAGCAGACGGAGCGTCTTAAAACGCTTGCACGCGGCGCGATGGCGGCACTTGGCATCGAAGGGTTTGAATTGAAGATCGAAGCTTCCGATGTGTACGGGGAAACGCTCGACGTGGTTGCGGACGGCGCGGAACTCGCTTCCGGCTCGTTCGGTCCGCATCCGCTGGACCCGCACTGGGGCGTGTTTACGACATGGGTGGGTCTTGGTATCGGGCTTGAACGCGCGACGATGGCGCGGGAGGGATTCCACACGATCAAGCGGGTGGGAAGGAGCGTCGGCTTCTGCGACGGCGCGCCCCTCCGGTTATGAGGCGGATATGAATGAGAAAAAGGTCTATTACAGGAAACGGAGCGACCTGTACGGAATCATCGATAAAATGAAGCTTTGGCCCGCGCGCTCCGGCATGCTGCACGGGGTCAAGGAGTTGGTTCTGCGGGCGAATTACATCGAGATCACCACGCACTGCGGCAAGACGCTGCGCGTGTTCAACAGCCGCAACTCGCGCGCGGCGCGCTGGATGCGCAACAAATGGGCGGCGACACCCTGCCCGGAATGCCGCGTGCCCAAATGGAAGCTGGAGAAGTACGCAAAAACCTTTTTTTCCGAGCATTACGGCAAAGATTTATCAAAACAGACGCCGAAGGATGGTGAAACGATATGACGCGCCTGACAGGCGAATGGATGAACAGCCTTGTGGAGAATATCGACGCGCGCGAAAAGGACCTGCTTCAAAAGACAGGGCTCGATTTCGCGGGCATTGCCGCCGCGGCAAACGGAATCGCCTTGACGGAGCTTTGCAGCGCTGCCCAAAAGCATACCGTATCCGTGATCCCCATCACGCAGGGACTGGGCGTGATCGAAGGCTTCGCCGAAAGCGTCGCCGCGATCGTTGAGCGCGCGGGCTTTCCCGCCTTTGTGACGACGAGTACGGACGTAACGGGCTTCTATGAGGCGTACAGGCGCGGCGCGAACATCGTTTTCCTCGCGGACGACACGCGGTACGTCGGCTTCAGGCTGGATATTCGCAGGCTCATCGATAACAACGATGCGACGGCGCAGGGCTATGTTGCCGCGCTTGAGGCTGCGGCGGGAAGTCTTGCGGGGCAGCGCGTACTCGTGCTGGGCTGCGGCACCATTGGGCAGGAAGCGGGTATCCGTTTGATTGCAAAAGGTGCGACGCCGGTTTATTATGACAGCGACGCTAAAAGGTGCGTCCCGGGCAAGCTGCCAGGCGGAATGATCGAAGAGGACGCTTCCTGCGTCGGGCGCTACGCACTCATTTTTGACGCGACCAATACGGGCGGATGGCTGCACGAGGGGATGCTGCGCGAGGACGCGTGGGTGACTTCCCCCGGCGTGCCGCTTTCGCTGGACGATGCGGCGATGGCACGACACGGTGCGCGCGTCATTCACGACGAGTTGGAAATCGGTACGCTCGCGATGCTGGGAGGGCTGTGCCGGGATTGACATGGGGGGCCGATCGGATGGATCACATAGACTCTAAATCTATGCAGCGGGGTGAAACTCCCCGGCTCCTCGCCACAAAAGGGCGGGCGCGGACGCTCCCATAAGGCGGAGCTGTCCGCGCTCGAACCCCAGATTCGGAGGTCTTTATGCACGCACTGACAAAAGCGCAATGCAAGCTGGACTTGACGCGGGATGATCTTGTTTCCCTGCTGACCCTCAACGATCCGGACGATGTCGAGGAGCTTTTCTCCCTCGCACGGGAAGCGCGCGCACACCGTTTCGAGGATCGGATCTATCTTTACGGTTTCGTTTATGTTTCAACCTATTGCCGCAACGGCTGCGCTTTCTGCTATTACAGGCGGGACAGCGACATTGCGCGTTACCGAAAATCGCCTGAGGAGGCGGAAGCGCTCGCGCGGACGCTCGTTGCCTCCGGCGTGCAGTTGATCGACCTCACCATGGGGGAGGACCCCGTTTATCACGCACAGGAGTTTGCGCCGGTTCTTCAGATCGTGCGCGCGCTCAAAGAAAACGGCGTCCCCGTGATGCTCTCGCCGGGCGTGATTTCCCAAGAGCTGATCGATATGTTCGCATCCGCGGGCGCGGACTGGTTTGCCCTCTATCAGGAAACGCACAACCGCGCGCTCTTTGAAACGCTCCGCCTCGGCCAAAGCTACGACGGACGCATGTGTGCCAAGCTGTACGCGAAACAGCGCGGCATGCTTATAGAGGAAGGGCTGCTCGTGGGCGTCGGCGAGAGCGCCGGGGACATTGCCGACTCCATCGTGGAGATGAAGCGGATGGGCGCATCCCAGTGCCGCGCGATGAGCTTTGTTCCGCAAAAGGGCAGCCCCATGGAAGCCGCCGCAACCCCGCCGCGCGATTTGGAGCGCAAGGTTATCGCTGCGATGCGGCTGTATCTGCCTGAGACGCTGATCCCCGCATCCCTCGATGTGGACGGGATAGACGGCCTTCGCGCACGGCTCGACGCGGGCGCGAACGTCGTCACCTCCATCATTCCGCCGCATGCCGGCCTTCGCGGCGTGGCGCAGGGCGGCGGCGACGTGGAGCAGGGCGGCAGAACGGTGTCGGAGGTGAAGGAGATCCTCGGGGAGATGGGCCTTCGCGCCGCTGCGATGGGCGAGTATCAGGGGGAGCTTTCGCGGCTCAAACGCCGCGCGGAGGATATGCGATGAAGCTGGCGGTCATCGGGGGAAAGCTGCAGGGGATGGAGGCGTGCTATCTCGCCGCCAAGGCGGACATCCGCACGCTGCTGGTCGACCGGCGGGGGGACTGTCCCGCCCGCGGCCTGTGCGACGATTTTTTGCAGGCCGATGTATGCGAGGCTTCGCCTGCCTGCATCGATTTTTTGCGTTCTGCCGACCTCGTTCTGCCCGCGCTGGAAAACGATGCGGCGCTTTGCGCGATTCAAACCATCTGCGAGACGCACGGCATCCCTGTCGCGTTTGATTTTGACGCGTACGCGATCACCCAATCCAAACACCGCTCGGACGCGCTGTTCCATGCAAACGGAATACCAGCGCCGCGCTATTATCCCGGCGCGGATGCGCCTTATATCTTTAAGCCGTCAAACGAAAGCGGCAGCGCGGGCGTTCTGCGCTTTGAAACGAAGGATGCGCTGGAGCGTCATATCGCTTCCTTGCCGGAAGGCACCGCCTATGTCGCGCAGGAGTATATAAAAGGGCCTTCTTACTCGATCGAGGTCATCGGCGAGCCGGGCGATTACCGAACTTATCAGATTACACAAATACATACGGACGCAGCATACGATTGCAATCGTGTCACATGCCCCTGCAACCTTGGGGCAGGGTTGGAAGCCTCGTTTTCCGGCATCGCCGTAACAATCGCGGAGTTGCTGCGCCTGCGCGGCATCATGGACGTGGAGGTTATCCTGAGCGGCGGCACACTCTATGTCCTTGAGATTGACGCGCGCCTGCCGAGCCAAACGCCAACGGCCATTTTCCATTCCACAGGCGTGAATTTCATCGCGGAGCTTTGCGCGCTGTTTACAAAAAAACGCCCCCGCGCCGAAGCGGGGGCGGCATGGTGCGTCAGCTTTGAACATATCGTTGCGCAAAACGGCGCGCTCTCTTTTCCGGGGGAGCATATCATGGCGAGCCGCCCGCCCGTCCGGGTTTACGGGGGCCTGCTCGGCGCGGATGAGGCGATTACGGATTACCGCTTTGGCGATCATGCCCTCACAGGTACGTTTATCACTTGCGCCGCAACGGAGGGGGAGCTTGCGCGCAAGCGCGCCGTTTTGCACGAACGGCTGCGCAATCTCAAATAACCGGCTGCTTGACCGCGCGTGACAGAATGAACAGCGGCATATACGTGCCATACAGGCTTCCGCCCGGGCGATCCGTATCCTCGAGGATGTGCGTGAGGACAAGCCCCGCCTTCAGCTGACCGCCGAGCTGCTCCTCCACCGTATGGCTGAACTGCACGCCGCCGTCCTCTTCCTGAAGCCTTTCAAACAGCGCTCTGTCCTTGAGCGGATTGTAGGGCAGTTTGTTTTTGAGGGTCAGGTCGTTATCATCATCGAACAGGTACATCATGCCGTTATCCATACCTGCGAGCAGCACGCCGCCTTTTTTGAGGATGCGGAAACATTCGTTCCACACGTGCTGCACATCCTCGATATAGCAGTTGGACACGGGATGAAAAATCAGGTCGAAGGTGTTGTCCGAAAAGGGCAGGGGCTTTGTCATATCGCCCCGCACGATTTCAATGTCATACCCCTCGCGCGCTGCGACCATCGCCTCGGAGGCGAGCTGGCGCGGCGAATTGTCAAACACGGTGCAAATTGCGCCCCGCGCGGCGAAAACGGGCATCTGCTGCGCGCCGCCGCAGGCAAGACCTAAAACCCGCGCCCCGGCGAGCGCGGGGAACCATTCGCGCGGCGTGAATTTCACCGGGGTGAGGTATACGCCCCACTCGTCGTGAAGCCTTGCTTTTTCAAATTCCTCGTGCGTGATGGGGATGCTCCATATGTTGCCTGCCTCCGCCCAGCGGTCCCAGGTTTCGACGTTGATGGCGGTGTATCGTTCGCGAAGCTCGTTCATTTGATGCGTTCCTTACATTTTGATCAGTCTTGTGTATACGCTGTGCTCAGGCTCGCCGCCGGGGATGGAACTTGCCGCCACTGTTTTTGCGTAAAAACCCGCCGCGTCGTCCACCGCACCGATAATCGCGTATCCGTAGCCCGCCTCGCGCATTGCTTCGAGCGTGCGGATGAGCAGCGCGCGGCCGATGCCGCGTCCCCGCTGGCTCAAAGCCACGCCCGTGGGGCCGAAAAAGCCTTTCGCCGTGGCGTCGTAGCAGGCGAAGCCGAGGATTTTGCCGTTTTCCGTCGCAAGGAAACAACTCTGCGGCTCTCGGTTGAGAGCATATTCCGTTTCGTCCGCCCACTGTCTGCCGAAATGCAGGCGGATAAACGCCAATATGCGGCTTTTGTCGCACGCGATGGCGCGCTTCAATGTAACCCCTGCGGGGATGTTGTTCTCGGGCAGCATGGTTAGGTTTGCGATCATGTCGCAGCCGCTCATCGTTTGCACCTCAAATTTTGGATGTTCGGTTTTTTTCGCGTCGCCGTCATTTTAGCCGAATGGGGATGAAAACCTCCATCAGCGACCAGCCCTGCGCCTTGATCACCTCTGCCGGCGTGATGATGTGACCCATCGCGTAGTGGTTGGGCCGCACGTCCAGCTTGAAGATGTCGGATTCCTCGATGAACTTCAGGGCTTCCCGATAGAGAGTGCCGTTGGCAACATCATCCCCGTCCCTGAACACATAAGTCAGGCAGTACCCGCCGTCAAAGGCGACCCGTGCGTGACCGCCGTCATCCATACCCTCGGCAAGTGCCCACCACCAAACCATGCCGCCGCGCTCCTCGTCGTAAAACAGAAAATCGCGCGGCATGAAGCAGTCTCTCGGTTCGGGTTGAATCGCTGAAAAATAGACGTTGAATTTTCCGAGGATGCCCTCAGGCGAAAAGTCGCAGGCGCAATCCACGCCCGACTCGGCAGCCTCAAAAGGCGGCAGATAGACGATTCTGAATAACATGCGCTGATCCTCCCCATCGACTCGATAACAGAAGTGTAACACAAGAAAAAACCGGGTTCAACCGGAATGCTCTGCGTGAGAAAGAAAGGCACCCTCCGGCCGCTCAGAACACGCGCACGTCATGCTCCGGCCCGCTCCTGCGGGCGATGGTGTCCATCACGAGCTGCGCGACGGTTTCCGCCTTTTTTCCGGTCGCAAGAACGATCGCGCGATTCGCGGCGTCCTGCGGCAGACGTTCCCCTTCCGGGATGACCGGTATGACGTCGATCTCCAGCGCGCGGAGCCTTTCGTAATGGGCGCGCCCCATCGCGACAAAGCCGGTTTCGTGGGAACACGCCCTGACGCGCTCCGCAAGACGGGGATCGTCCGGCTGGCAAACCTCGTCAAACGCGGCGCGCACACGCCGGCCGATTCCCTCGTCCGCGTACGCGTCATATAGGAAAAAGAGCCTTTGCTTTTGTGAAATCTCCCTTGCGCGGGCGGCGATTGCAAAAAAATCATCGTAGATTTGATAAAACAGCATCAGATCGTCCACGCAGGTGTCCACGCACAGCAGCGGGCAAAAGTTCTGCTCGCCCACGGCATAGAATTCCTCGCGCGTCAGACCCACAGCAACGATCGCGTCCACATGGGCGCTGCGCTGCTTTGCGCATCCTCCGCTCAAGAGAAGGGTGCGCATCCCCTTCGCATCGAGTGCGGCGGTGAGTGCCGCCAGAAACAACAGCGTTTCGCCTGCGCGGTCGCCCAAGGTATGCGCATTCGCAACATATATGCCCACCGCATGGTTTTGCCCCGTTGCCAGCGCGCGCGCGACGACGGAGGTTTCATATCCGTGCAGGTTGACGTAATGCAGGATGCGGTTGCGCGTCTGCTCGCTGATATGCTCTTCCGACCGATCGTTGAGCACATAGGAAACGGTTGCGGTTGAAACGCCGCAGGCGTTGGCGATGTCTTTAATCGTCAGGCGGGGCTTATCCGTACTCATGTGCTGATGATAACAACCGCCCCGCGCCTTGTCAAGTTTGCCCGATGGCAGGCAGACAATAGTTACAATATAAGTTGCAATAAAAATATGTTGACAAATTAAAAATGTAACCATATACTGCAATTGAGGCAATAGCCTCCCATGCAGAAGGCAAAACGGGCAAAAGCCCGCGACGCAAAACCACAGGGTCTACAGGAGCGCCAGCTCCCATGACAGCCGGTTGCCATGAATCACGCCTGCGCGTACCGACGGGGGGAAGGGGCGCACAAGCAAAGCTTTCAGGCGGCCGCATGGACGGTCGCTTCTTGTGTTTTTTTGGAAGGAACAGAAGGGAGGGAGAAGCGTTATGATCGTGCTGGTTGCCGTGCTGCTCAGCGTGCTGCTGGGTTTTTCGGCGCTTGCCGTTGATACGAGCATCATCTATATGCAGGATACGGAGCTGCAAAACGCCATCGATGCGGGCGTGCTGGCAGGCGCTTGGTCGCTGCCGGATACGACGCAGGCTGCGGCGGTGTGCCGGCAGTATATCCTTGATAACTGCACGGACGCTTCAAATATCACCATCACGTTCGAGGGCGCGAACATGGTGATCAACGCATCCGCCGAAATCAGTTCGCCTGCTCTGTTTTCGCAGATTTTTGGCAATGATTCGCTGGACGGTTACGCAGAGGCGAGCGCGCAGAAAAGCACGGCAAGCCTCGGCGGGCCCTTCGATTACCGGCTGTTCTCCGGCAAGGCGGGGGCTGCGATAACGCTCGGCGGCGCGTTCTATATTGACGGCGATATACACTCCAACGGATCGGTGAGCATATCGCCCTCCACGGGAACCGTTACCGGCCGGGTGGAGGGCTGCACGACGGTTTATGTGAACCAATGGACGGCAACCGTCGGGGCGCAGGTTCCCGGAGCCCCGTCTATCGCTATGGTGGATTTCAGCTCGGTTGTGGACAGTGTGCTTCCGGATACCTATACCACCACCATGAGCGCCGCCACCATCAACAGCGTGCGGACGCTGCAGAACTTTACGGGCGATATTTATGTAAACGGCAATGTCAGCATCTCCAATAAATGCACCATCACGGGCAACATGTATGTCAACGGCAACATCACCATCAACGGCGGCGCGCCCGTGTGCGTGCTCAACGGCTCACTCTACGCCACGGGAAGCATCGTCTTCAACAACACCGTGCAGATCAACGGCAGCGTGTTCGCCGGGGGAAGCATCAACTTCAGAGGCGGCATGAACCAGATCAACGGAACCTCTCAGGTGTGCGTCTACTCGCAAACCGGCAATATCGAAATGACGACGGCGGGCACCGAAGCGCGCGGCATCATCTACGCCCCGATGGGCAGCGTGAAGATCGCCGGCGGCACAACCACCTATTACGGCAGCATCATCGGCAACACCATTGCGGGCATACCTGCTAACCTCATCATGCGGCCGCCGACGGATCCTTTTAACTTCATGCCGGAAGGAAAAACGGAAGTGCGGCTGATCCGATGATGGTTACATTGAAATTACATAAAAAATAAAAATAATTGCGAAATATGTATTGACATCATCGTCAAACGGTAATATAATCCAATTGCGAGATGAAAATCTCGAAACGAAAAGGCAAAACGGGCGAAAGCCCGTGACGCAAAGCCAAGGGTCTAAGGGAGTCACACTCCTACGACAGCCGGTTGCCGAATGAAACCGCAACGCCATATTTGGCTACATGCGCATTTCGAGCAACCGGAGACGGTTGCTTTTCTTGTTGAAAAGCACGAATAACGGGCGCATCGGCGCAGGATGGCACAAAGGCGGCGACCGGGATGAGGACGCGCAGCCGGTTGCACACAACGTTGACAACTGAACACGATTGACAAAAGTGCTGCTTCCCAATGTTCTAGGCAAAACGTCCGAAAGGGCGTGACGCGAAGCTAGAGGGTCTAAGGGCCGCAAGGTCTACGACAGCCAGCTACCGAATGAAGATGCTTTTGTTTACCTGAATCGCCCGCGGGGCCGAGCATGGCATCGCGGAAAATGGGGAAATACCATCCCCTTGTACAGCGAGGTAAACGTATAGCCGCCATTCGGAAACAACCAGCCGAAGGGCGGTTTTCAATTAAACGGCAGGTTGCAGCAAACGCAGACAAAAACGCAGGAACGGGAGGTGAAGACCATGTCGCCCATGATCGCTTTAGCGCTGGGAGCCCTGGCGGGTTATCCGGCAAGAATGCTTGCAGTGCGCCTCATCGAGGACCGTGTGGAGAGCGTTCCGGAATCCAAGCTGATGCAGGGACGTTATTCCCTGCCTATCTGGATGAGTGCGTCTTCACTCGGATGGTGCGCCGTCGCCCTGGCACTGCCGGCTGCTTCCGTTGCACAGCTCGCCTACACGATCGCAATCTTTGAGATCGTCCTTTGCATCAGCGCAGTGGACGGCCTCATCCGGAAGATCCCTAACGAGCTGCTCGTGTCGCTGATGCTCATATTCCTCGCCTCCCGACTGACGGGGGGCGGCCTCGCGGGCATCAAATCCAATCTGTTCGGAGCAATCCTGGCCTCCGTGGTGTTCCTGGTTCCCTCAAGGCTGGGTCTGTGCATCGGCTGGGGTGATGTGAAATACGCCTTTGTGGCAGGTCTCTGCTTCGGATTGCTCAGTTTTGTACAAATCATGCTGGTCGCGGCGGTGGGGCTCAGCGTATATGCCGTCTACCTGTACGCAACCAGGAAGGGAACGCTTAAAACGAGCGCGGCAATGGGCCCGTACATCTCTCTGGGTGTGGTTGCCACGATGCTGTTCCCAATGGTTACATGGTCGCCGGGACTGCTGTAAATATGCCGGAAAACCTGTGAGGGGGGGGAATGCGATGCGGATGCGAGGGATCTTCGAGAACGAGGACGGGCAGGGTTTGGTCGAATATGGGATCATACTTGCCATCGTATCGGTCGCCGCCATCAGCGCAGTCGTCCTGATTGAAAGCAAGATGGCGAACGTATTCAAAGAAGCGGCTGCTAAGCTGGAAAAAACAAGTTGACAATGAAAGAATCACATATGCGGAAGGAGATTAAAACAATGTTGAACATTCTCAAGGATGAAAACGGACAGGGCATGGTGGAGTACGGTCTGATTATCGGCCTCGTCGCAGTCGCGCTGATCGCGGCGCTGGTCATCTTCGCACCGAAAATCGAAGCCGTCTTTACGAGGGCGGGCATCGAACTGGACAGCGTCGGCGTTACCGAGTGAAGCCGAACACAGAACGTTACTGAAGCCGAACACAGAATTCCAAAGAACAAAATAAATAATAATGAAGGAGATAAAAACAATGTTGAACATTCTTAAAGACGAAAACGGACAGGGCATGGTGGAATACGGTCTGATCATCGGTCTCGTCGCCGTCGCGCTGATTGCGGCACTGGTCATCTTCGCGCCGAAAATCGAAGGCGTCTTCACGAGAGCGGGCTCTGCGCTTGACGACGTCGGCGCCGGCGAATAATACAGATAAGGTACGAGAATAAACAACAGCGATAAGGAGGCACGCATGAAGAGGATGAAACGGTTTTGGGGGAACGAGGACGGATTCGCTATGCTTCAGGTCAGCTTTTTGCTGGGGGTTGTTGCGGTAGCAATCGTGATCGTGCTGTTCCTTGTGAACAACGGCGGCGCTTCCTTGGGGGCGTACATCCTCTGAGCTGTCGGGCACTAAGCGAGATTCGGGCCGTCCGCGGGCGTTGCGCGATCAATGCGCGCAGCAAGCCGGGCGGCCCTTGTCATCCGGAAAGGAGGAGGGAATGTTATGAAAAAGACGGGCAGAAAAAAAGGCTCCTATAAAAACGAAAGCGGGCAGGCCATGGTGGAGCTTGCCATCGCGCTGCCCATCCTCCTGCTGCTGGTGTTCGGCATTATGGACTTCGGCTGGCTGTTCTACAACAAGATGGGCGTGGAGAACGCCAGCCGCGAGGGTGCGCGCTACGCCATCGTCAATGCGGACAGCGCAAGCGTAACGGCGGATGTAACGGCGCTCGCCAAGGATATCTGCCTGGATACGGATAACACGGTTGTAACGCTCACCATCAGCGGCACGGTCGCCACAGTGACCGTCACGAAAAACGTTCCTGTACTCACTCCGCTCGCCGGCATATTCACAGGCGGACAGACGGTGGAAATGACTTCCACAACAAAAATGAGGATCGACGAATGAAAAAGATATACATCATCGCGGTATTTCTTGCAATCGTAACGGCCATTGCCGCCTATTCTTTCGGCAAGTCGCTTGAGGCGGAGGCCAAGCCCCCCGAAGTTCTGACGGCCAGCGTGGTTGTCACCACGACGGAGATCGGCGAGGGCGTGTTCATCACGCCGGAAATGGTGCAGCTCAAAGCGGTTCCGATCGAATATGCAGCCGCCGGCGCCGCGACCGCCCTGGGGGATGTCGTTGGCAAGGTCAATAAGTATCGGTGCATGGCAAATCAGCAGATCACGCTGGATCAGCTCGGCTCCGTCGAGGATGCCTCCATCACGGAGGGCGGCAGGCTTTCTTACACGCTGAACGCAGGCATGCGCGCCATGACTGTTTATACAACGGAAATTACAGGCGTCGCGGGTTACGTCAACCCGGGCGACCGTGTCGATATCGTTTGCACGATCAACGTTCCCGGCGTGGATGAGCTGGGGAACGCGATATCAACCCCCACTTCCATGATGCTGCTCGAAAA
Organism: uncultured Clostridium sp.; assembly: GCA_964550295.1. Taxonomy (GTDB): domain Bacteria; phylum Bacillota; class Clostridia; order Christensenellales; family CAG-138; genus Phil1. The sequence continues at coordinate 25,510 of CAZJYV010000003.1, forward strand.
CGTAAACGTACTTGAAACGGGCATCATCACCGCAAAGCTCGCCGAGGGCGAAGAAGCCGAACAAACCGTCTACACATCCCTGACCATAGAAGTCAAGCCTGCGGATGCCGTCAGGATTCAATATGCGGTTTCCTACGGACAGCTTTCATTCCTGCTCCGCGCGGTGGACGATATGAAGCTCACCACGCCCGCCTCGTACATCGGCACGGAAAGTGCGGGAGGAAACTGATATGGCGCAGCTCAAAGTTTTTATCATCAGCGACAACAAGGAAACGCGCTATAAGCTCAAATCCGTGCTGGAAACGCCGGATATCGCCATCGTCGGTTACGGGGATGTGCATCCCGCCTCCACGCAAAAGGCGCTGGGGCTTGCACCGGGCGTCGTGGCGCTGTGCTTTGAGAACGACACCGTATTCGATCTGGCGGAGCGCATCTACCAGAACGTGCCGGGCTGCTCGATTGTGCTGATCGCGGAACGGCTGACGATGGCGCTCGTCAGAAAAGCGCAGAGCTGCGGCATCGGCATGTGCGTATCCCTCGAGGAGGAGCCTGCGGTGATCCTCGACACCGTGCGCCGCGCAGGCGCGCTGGGCAATTCACGCGCAAACGCGGGCAGCTCCCGAATCGGAGGGGAATCCCGCGTGGTGAGCGTATTTTCGCCCAAGGGCGGCACTGGAAAAACGACGATCGCGGTCAATCTCGCCGCCGCTTTGGCAGCCGCCGGCAAAAAGGCTGCGATTATCGACCTGAACCTCGACTGCGCGTGTGTAACCCTTTTCCTCGATATGCAGGCGAAGGATACCGTGGCAGAACTGAGTCAGGAGCGCGGAACCCTGACGATGGAGGCGCTGCGCGCCTACACCGTGCAGCATTACAGCGGGCTGACCGTGCTTGCCGGCCCCAACAGTCCGGAGGACGGGGAATTTGTCCAGCCGCGCAGCATAGAGGCTGCCATTGCGGTGATGCGCCCGTTTTTTGACTGCATCGTGATCGACCTGCCCGCAAACTTTGAGGAGCATACGCTGACCGCCATCGAGAACAGCGATGCTGTTCTCATTGTTCTTGCGCCTGATATCGCCTCCGTCAAGGCGGCGCATACGACCATGACCATCCTCGATTCTCTGCGCATGAGCGAGAAAGCAAAGTTCGTTTTTAATAAAAACGCAAAGAATGCCTTCCTCGGCGTGAAGGATGTGAAAAAGGCGCTCGGGAGGGAGCCGGACTTTGTGCTTCCGCTCGACGGGCTGACCGCCGATAAATGCCAGTGCATCGGCAGACCGATCGTCGCCGAGGCATCGCGGACGCCGCTTGCGCGCGCGCTCCGGGATATGGCCAAGGAGGTGCTCGGCTGATGAGCCTTGCAGAAAGGCTGAACAAGAACGAGGGAATCCGCGCGGCAACATTCGACTCGCCCGTAAAGGACATTCCCCTCGAAACGCCTTCGCCCGCCGTCGATCCCAAGCGCGAACAGCAGAACGCCATCGCGGACCGCGTGCGGCGCAGCGTCATCGACAAGATGCACGACAAGGATGGGGAGCCGAGCGACGCGGATGTTCAGAGCGCCATCGACGAGATCCTGCTCGAGTATTCGGATGTGATCAACCGCGCGGAGCGCGCGAAGCTTTCCGGCAACCTTTTCAACGAGGTCATGGGGCTCGGTCCGCTCGAACAGCTGCTGCGCGACCCGGGCGTCACGGAAGTGATGGTGAATGGACCGCGTCAGGTGTTTGTGGAACGGGGCGGCAAGCTGTTTTTGAGTGAAGTCAGCTTCCGCGATGAAGAGCATGTGATGCAGGTCATCGAAAAGATCGTCAACGCCATGGGCCGCCATGTGGACGAAGCAAGCCCGATGGTGGACGCCCGCCTCAAGGACGGCTCCCGCGTGAACATCATCATCCCGCCGCTTTCCCTGGTAGGGCCCGTGATCACGATCCGAAAGTTTTCAAAAAAACCGTTCACGGTCAACGATTTGATCGGATTCGGCAGCATGGCACCCAAGATGGCGAATTTCCTCGAGGCGTGCGTCAAGGGGAACCTCAATATGATGGTATCCGGCGGTACCGGCAGCGGTAAAACGACGCTTCTCAACGTGCTGTCGAGCTTTATTCCCGACGGGCAGCGCATCGTTACCCTTGAGGACGCGGCGGAGCTTCAGCTCAACCAGGCGCATGTGGTCACGCTTGAAAGTCGCCCGGCGAACATGGAGGGCAAAGGCGAAATATCCATCCGCGACCTCGTAAAGAACGCCCTGCGTATGAGACCGGATCGCATCATCGTCGGAGAGGTGCGCGGCGCGGAGGCGCTCGACATGCTCCAGGCGATGAACACCGGCCACGACGGCTCTCTTTCCACAGCCCACGCCAACTCTCCGCGCGACGTGATCGCGCGCCTTGAAACGATGGTGATGATGTCCGGCGCGGAGATGCCCATGATGGCCATCCGCAGCCAGATCACATCGGCGCTGGATGTAATCGTTCAACAGTCCAGGCTGCGGGACGGCACGCGCCGCGTGACCTCGATCACAGAGATCACCGGCATGGAGGGCGACACCGTTTCCATGCAGGATATATTCGTTTATGAAACCGACGGTTCTCGGGATGCGCAGGGGCGCTTCAACGGACGCTTCCGCGCGACAGGCATACGGCCGCGCTGCATTCAGAAAGTGCGTACGAACGGCGTGGCGGTCAACGACGAGTGGTTTGAGTAGGTGCCGGGATGGAATTGCTGTTTTTTGTATCATCAATAACATTTTTCGCCTTCGCATTTTGCACGCTGATTTTGCGCAGGGTGTTTTCAAGCCGGATATCCGCGGAAAAGCGGCTGTCCGTGTTCGAGCAGAAGCTTCCGCGGGATGAGATCAAACAGCGCGTACGCGCTTCGCGCAGAAAAACTCCGATCCGCATATCCCAGTTGCTGCGCGATCAACTCGCAAGCACAGGGGTACCCGTGAAAGCGGAAGAATTTCTGGTGATCTGGATCACCCTTGCCGTTGCGCCGTCCGTACTTGCGGCGCTGCTGGGCGCACGTTTTCTCATCTGTATGCTGCTTGCCGCCGCCGGGCTGGCTCTGCCGCCGCTCTATGTCAGGCGTTCCCGCGACAAGCGGATCAAAGCGTTTGAAGGGCAGCTGGGGGACGCGATCATCAGCATGAGCAACTGCCTCAAGTCCGGCCTGACGTTTCAGCAGGGGATGGCCAATATCGCGGATCAGATGCCTCAGCCCATCTCGTACGAATTTGCAAGAACCATCAGAGAGGTTCAGCTAGGCAACACGATGGAGGCGGCGCTGGGCAACCTGACCCGCCGCATGCCCAGTCAGGATCTGAAGCTGCTCGTGACGGCAATCCTGATTTCACAGCAGGTGGGCGGCAGCCTGAGCGAAGTGATGGATAACATCGCGCAAACGATCCTTGACCGGATCAAAGTCAAAAACGACGTGCATATGCTCACCTCGCAGGGGCGCATGACGGGTATGGTAATCGGCGGCCTGCCCATCGTCATCGGGTTGATTCTTTCCGTGATCAATCCCAGCTATATGAACGTTTTCATCACGACACAGCCGGGCCGCATCATGCTCATCGTTGCCGCATGTATGGAGTTTGTGGGCTTTATCGTGATCCGCAAAATGATTAGCATCAAGTATTAAGGGGGGAGGGGCGTTTATGGGATTTATGGCAATATCCGCGGCGGCATTGGTGTTTTGTCTGGTGCTTGCTGCGCTGAACGCCCCGTTGAACGCCGAAAAGGCAAAGGCGCGGCGCGTGCGTGCCGTCGCGGGCAGCGGCATAGCCGGATTTGACGAGTTTGAGGGAAGCGTATTTGAGCGCATGCTCGGTCCCGCCCTCAAAAGGCGCAGGCAGGCGGCCGCAGCCCGCCGGGCGAAACGCACGGGCAAAGCCGGCAAAAAAAGTCCCGCTACAGAAAAGATGGAGAAACGCCTTCGCTCCGCGGGCATTTACATGAACCCGTCCACCTTCACAGCCGTCAAACTGATCCTGATGATCGCGCTGATGCTCGGTGCTATGCTGCTGACATCCGGGGCGGCGATCGAGGCCGGGATCAAGCTGCTCATCATGCTGGGCGGGGGCATCATCGCCATGCTTCTGCCGGACTATGTCGTGCGCTTTATCTCCAAGGCACGTCAGGACTCGATGAAAAAGCAGCTGCCCGATATGATGGATCTACTGAGCGTCAGCATCGACGCGGGCCTTGGCTTTGACGCGGCGCTCAAGCGCGCGCTCGACAAGATCACGGGCGCCCTCAAGGAGGAAATGACGATCGCCTCTATGGAAATTTCCATGGGGAAACCCAGAAAGGAAGCCCTGAGCGATATGTCGGAGCGCTGCGATATTCAGGAACTCAAGGTGCTGACCGCGGCAATCGTGCAGAGCGAGCAGATGGGTACGCCCATCAAAAACGTGCTCAAGACCCAAAGCGCGCAGCTTCGCGCAAACCGCAAGCAGGCGGCGCAGGAAAAGGGCATGAAAGCGCCGGTCAAGATGATGCTGCCGATGGTCGGCTTCATTTTTCCGGTGCTGCTGATTATCCTGATGGGTCCGACCATCATGAATATCGTGACGATTTTCAAGTGAGGTACATTATGAAACGCGTGCGGGTATACGCGGATGGAAATCCTGTTTTTGAGGCTGACGTTGCGGACACCTTTTTTGCCCGCTTTCGCGGGCTCATGGGAAAATCGCCCATCGAGCGGCCGCTGTGGATTGTGCCGTGCGCGGACATTCATACCTTTTTTATGAAGGAAGCGATCGACGTGATGTTCCTCTCTAAGGAGGGAAAGGTGCTGCGCGTGGCGCAGGCGATGCCGAAAAACAAAATGAGCGGCGCTGTAAAGGGCGGGTATTCGGTGCTTGAACTGCCGGCGCATACGCTCGCAAACAAGGGTTTGGTTGATGTATGCTCGATTGAGTTTATGAAGGAGGAGCGGTATGCCGGATAAGATGGAAGACATAACAAAACTGCGGCTGGGCATGTACTGCGCGCCGGAAAGGCCGGAGTTTGCGACGGCGGTCGGCGGGTATAACCGCGCGGAGGTGAACAAATATCTCGACGAGCAAAACAGCTGCGGCGAGTCGATGAAGCGCGTGTTTTACGAGCGGACGAACGAGCTGCGCGACGAACTTTCCCTTCTTGCGGAGGAAAATAAAAGACTCCGCGCCGCGATGGACGAAATCGCGCCGATCGCCGTGCTCTCCGCACGGAATGACGCGTCCGGCGCGCCGGATCAGCGCAAGCTGGTGGAGCAGGTTGCGGGTATCCTGAAAGCCCGGCACGAAGCCGAACTCGCCGCGCGGGACGGTCGGCTGACCGCTTTGACGCGGACGCTGGAGGAAGCGCGCGCTGACCTGTCGAAAACCCATACCCTGCTCAGCGGACGAGAAACGCAGATCGACGGACTGAACCGCACGCTTGCCCAGAACGAAGCAAAGTTAGAGGATCTTGCGCGGACGAACGCGAGCGCCCTCTCCGACATGGAGGCGCAAATTGATGAGCTGCGGCGCGCACACATGGCCGCCCTCGCCCGGAAGGACGCGGAGATTGAAGAGATGACGCAGGCGAACGAGGCCGCGCTTGCCGCCAAAGATGTGCAGCTTGATGAGCTGCGAAAGGAAGCGGAAAACCGCGAGGAACGACTTGCTTCCTACGCCCGCGTCCTCGCGGGCAGCGACGCGCGCGCGGCGGAACTTTCCGCGGCACTTGCCGAAAAGAAGAAGGAGATCGACAGCCTGGCGGATGCAATCGAAAAGAAAAACACCGTCATTGCATCATTCAATGCGGAATTGACGGCGATGCGCAACGATGTGCGCGACGCGTGCGCCACGGTAGGCATGGCAAAGGAGCGCATCGATTCGCTTGAAAGCGAGCTTGCCCGCAGGAAAAGTGCGCCAGGCCCCGAAGAGTTCGCGCGCAAGGACGGCGAAATCGGCGCACTGACGGATCATCTGATGCGCAAAGAAAACGAAGCGAGGCGCAGCGAGGAGGAAATCAACCGCCTGAACGCCCTGCTTTCGGAAAAAGATAATGAGCTTGCGCGGCTGCGCAGCGCGATCAACGACATTGCGCGCATCAAAAAACAGCTCGATGATGAGCCGGACGACAAGGCGGAGCCGAACGCGGCCGCATACAAGGAACCCTGCAAGATCATCGCGCCGAATTTCAGCAGCGGCATAACGAGATGACAACATAAAAATTCCGGCTGAACGGCCGGAATTTTTT
>CAZJYV010000004.1:0-26778 GCA_964550295.1 uncultured Clostridium sp.
TGTTGTTGACCAGACCCGTAACGGCGAGCTTTGCGCTGGCCTCAATTTCCCGCAGGTAGCGCACCGCCTGTTCCGGCGTGGCGGTCTCCGGGCGGTTGAAGTTCAGCACGCACAGCAGATCGTGGCCGATTTCCCGGATTCTGCCGGCAAAACGCCCCAGCACCCGTGCGCCCGCAGGATCGCCCCCCACGTCCATGATGCCGCAGACGCCGGATTCCAGCAGGGAGGATACGGTCGGGTTGAGCGCAGGCAGGTCCGCATTGCCGCCCGCGGATAAAACGACGCGCACGCCCGCAGCTTCCAGCGCTTCCTTGCGTTCGCGCGAGCAAAAATACGGATTGACGATATCCAGATCGGCAAGCGCCACGGCGTATCCTTCGCGGGCAAAGGTAAGCGCCAGGTTCACCGCAAACTCCGTTTTGCCGCTGCCGTAATGACCCGTTATGATATGAAGAACGTTTTCACTCATGTTCAATAATCCTTTGCCTGCTCTTCGCCGCAAAGCACACGCATGGCGGCCTCGCACAGCGCGCGGAGTTCATCCTCGCCGGGCATGACGATCACCTCGGTGATGAAAACTGTCCGTTTGGCAATCCAGTCCGTCAGCATCCTGTCGTTGGCAAAGCCGCCGGTCAGGATGATCGCCTGCACGTTTCCTTCGAGCGCTGCGGCGCAGGCACCGATCTCCTTTGCGATCTGGTAGGCCATGCCCTCGTAGATCAGGCGGGCTTTTTCGTCGCCCGCGAGAACGCGCCTGTGTACCTCGCGCCCGTCGTCCGTGCCGAGATAGCCCATCAACCCGCCGCGGGTGTTGAGCTGGCGGATCATTTCCGCCGCGGGCAAAGTCACCCGGCGGCACAGCTTCACCAGCGCGTTTGCGGGCAGGCCGCCGCAGCGCTGCGCGCTGTATGGTCCATCCCCGCTGAGCCCGTCGTTCACGTCGATCACGCGTCCCTTTGCGTGTGCGCCGACGGTAATACCCCCGCCCATGTGGGCGACGATGAGGTTGACCTCCTCGTAACGGATGCCTCTGTTCATGCAGAAGCGCTTTGCAACGGCTTTTTGGTTGAGTGCGTGGAAAACGGACACGCGCTCGATTTCCGGATGACCGGAAAGCCGAGCGAGTTCACAAAGCTCATCGGTTGCGACCGGGTCTGCGATATAGGCCGGCAGATCGGCGGAATCCGCGATTTCATAGGCGAGCATTGCGCCCATGTTGGAAGCGTGGTCGCCGTACGCGCAGCTTTTCAGGTCGTCGAGCATGCGCGTGTTGACGGCGTAGGTGCCGCCGGATATCGGCCGCAGCATCCCGCCCCGGCCGATCACGGCATCCAGCGAGGAAACGCGGATATCGTGTTCGCCCAGCGCGCGCTCGATCACCTTTCGGCGGAAGGCCAGCGAGGCGTCGAAGCCCGCGAAGGAAAAAAGCTCCTCCGGCGCGTGCTGCAGCGCCGTCTCAAACAGGGGCGCGCTGTCTTCGTACACCGCGATTTTGGTGGAGGTGGAGCCGGGGTTGATGGCGAGTACGCGGTACGGCATGTTCAGCCCATCCTCTCGTTGGCGATGCGCATCGCAAGCGCGATGGAGTTGACTTTGGTGGATTCGCTGTCCACGCGGCTTGTGAGGATAACGGGCGCGGACGCGCCGACGAGTACGCCCCCAAGCGTGGCCTTTGCTACGAATGCGAATGATTTATAGAGGGCGTTGCCTGTTTCAATTTGAGGCGCAAGCAGGATATCGGCCTTACCGGCGTGCGGGTCCTCGATGCCCTTATGCAGGGCAGCTTCGCGGTAGAGGCAGTTATCGAGCGCAAGCGGCCCCGTGACGATGCAGTTTGTGATCTCACCCGCGCGGTTCATGCGCACAAGCTCGGCCGCATCCACGGTGCAGGGCATTTTTGGGTTGACGGTTTCGATGGCGCACAGGCAGGCGACGACGGGCTTGTCGTTGCCCAGCGCTTTGGCTACCTGCAGGGAATTTTCGAGGATGTGCTTTTTTGCGGCAAGATCGGGATACATGTTCAAGGCGGGGTCGGTGAGATAGATGAGTCGGTCGAACCCGGGCAGTTCAAACACGCTGACGAAGGAAAGCAGTTCGCTCTCCCGCAGGCCGTGCTCCGCGTTGAGAACCGCGCGCAGAATTGTCGCCGTGGCCACGTTGCCCTTCATCACCGCATGGGCTTTGTTTTCCCGCACGAGCTGCACCGCCAGCGTACAGCACGCCGTTTTATCCGCGCACGGAACGATCTCCATGCCTTCAAGGCTGATGTTCTCCCGGGCGGCGATCGCCCTGATTTCCTCCGCCTCACCGATGAGCAAGGCGCGGCACAGACCCAGGTCCGCGGCCTTTCGCAGCGCTGCAAGCACGATTTCATCCTGCGCCGCCGCTGCGGCGATGACCGGACGGACGGAAAACTGCATGTGTGCGAGGGACTCCAATGTTCGTATCATATCCTGCTCCTGAAGAACGATGATGTATAATGACACATTAGATTGTATGACATCAGACTACATGATATGATGTAGTATGTCAAGATGGCGGAAGGCCGGCGCGCCTTGTAATCAAAGAATATATGATGTATAATTCCAAGAACCATAGAAGGGAAGGGCAGTACGCATGGCGAACGAAAACCGCAGCCTGTCGGAGCGCACGGCGAACGAATTGTATAACATGATCGTGCTGCAAAAAGAATTTGCGCCGGGGCAAAAACTGCCCAACGAGAACGACCTTTCCCAAAACCTCGGCGTGAGCCGCTCTACCCTTCGTGAGGCGGTGCGCTATCTGGTTGCGCAGGGCGTGCTGAGCGTACAGCGCGGACGCGGAACGTTCATCAGCGAGGATTTATCCCTTTTCAATAAATATGACGTCGGCGCGCTGGGCCATGCGCGCCTTGCCGATATGTATGAGATCCGCCTCATGTTCGAGCCGCAGTGCATCATGCTTGCGTGCTTTCGCGCCACCGAGGAGGAGCTGCAGCGCATCTTTGATCAGGCGCAGTATTTGGAAAAGCTCGTTCGGGAGGATGGCGATTGGGCGGATGAGGATCAGCAGTTCCACGAAATGATCGCCGCCGCATCCCATAACGAATTCATCATCCGTTTGTTTCCCATCATCAACGCCGCCGTAACCGAGGCGATGGAGATGAGCGACAATACGGATGCGCTCAAAACCATCGTCATCTACGACAACAGGGATATGTGCAACTTCCTGCGCCTGAGGGACGGCGCGGGCGCGAAAAGCGCCATGAGCATCCATATTCGCCACGTCATCAACGCGCTCGGCCTCAGCGCCGGGGAGCTGTAAGCCGATTGGACAAACCGGCGCGTCCGCATGGAAGCGCCGCGCGCAACCGTGCAGACTGATGCCCTTCGTGGGAGCGATACCATCAAATTCAACGCGGCTGGCTTCGGAACGCGGTCAGCCGAGAAAATAATCCGCATATTCTCAACGAAAGAACTCTGGAATATTTCTATGAACATCGAAAACAACATCCTCAAATACTACCTGCGAAACGTTTTGTTTATCAACGGCACGGCGTACGCGGGCAAGTCCACCATGTGCGCCATGCTCGCCGCGCGATACGGCCTTGTGCATTGCGCGGAGAACTACCATTTCGCGATGCCGCAGCAAGCCCTTTCCCGCGAACGGCAGCCGAACCTGTGTTATTTTCAAACGATGAAGGACTGGCAGGAGTTCGTCAACAGAGCGCCGGGGGTCTACGATGCATGGATTCAAGGCGGCGCGCGCGAGGCGTCTGAAATCGAGATTGCGGAGCTGATCCGCCTCTCGAACAAGGGCAGAATCATCGCTGATACGAATATCGCCCCCGACCTGCTTGCGGAAATCGCGGATTACAATCAAATCGCCTTTATGCTCTCACCGCAGGAGATGGCGGTGGAGCGTTTCTTCGAGCGCAGCGACCCCGACAAGGTGTTCGTGCGCGCACAGATCATGAAGGCCGAGGATCCTGAAAAAACGATGGAGAACTACAGAGCCTGCATCGCCCGCATCAATAGCAAAGAGCGCTACGATGAATTCGCAAAAAGCGGTTTTTTTACGCTTGTTCGAAAAGACGACGGGCGGGATACACGCCATGAAGCAATGGCGCTCCTCGCCGATCACTTCGGTCTTTCGAATAAAAAGGACATCCTGATTGCCACTGAACATCTTTGGATCCGCCCTGCGCAGGGAAATGACGCGGAACTGCCCGAGCGCCTTGAGATTTTCGATAAATCGACCGACGCATTGATCGGATGGACTCAGCTCATCCATAAAGACGCAGCCGGAATCCCCGAATCCGAATGTCGGTTGCTTGATGATTGCAATCATGCGGATTATGCGATTGAGGCTGAAATCGGTGTGCGTCGATGGGCGCGGTCGTATTTCCAAAACGCGGGTAAGGGAAACTGAGCACCGCGCGCAATCGCGTATATTACGCAGACCTATACCTCCATAACGAATTGCGATATCATCACAGCTTATATTCGTTGACACCGGAATAAGCTTACGGTATGCTTGCAGAGGGAACATGGGTATTCAAAAGAAGGGCCTCAATGCTCGCCTGATGAATGCCTTTTCTATTTCGGGGAGGCCATATGGAAGGAACAGACACGTACCGCTCGCCGCTGTGCGACCGCTATGCGAGCAAGCGGATGCAGTACATCTTTTCGGATGATTTCAAATTTAAAACGTGGCATGAGCTTTGGGTCGCCCTAGCGGAGGCCGAAAAGGAACTTGGCCTGCCCGTTTCGGATGGGCAGATCGAGGAGATGCGCGCAAACGTCGGCACGATTGATTATGCGCGCGCGGCGGCGCATGAGGCGCGCGTGCGGCACGACGTGATGGCACATGTTTTGACCTTCGGCGAGCAGTGTCCGCAGGCAAAACCCATCATCCATCTGGGCGCGACATCCTGCTATGTGGGGGATAATACGGACATCATCCGCATGAAGCTTGCGCTTGAGCAGATCAAGCGTCTGCTCGTCACCGCTATGCAGGCAACGGCGGAATTTGCCTTGCGGCATTACGCCCTGCCCACGCTTGCCTATACCCACTTTCAGGCAGCGCAGCCCACAACCGTGGGCAAGCGGGCGACGCTTTGGCTGCAGGATCTTCAGATGGATCTCGCGCAGCTCGATTTTCAGCTCGATAACCTGAAGCTTCTCGGCTGCAAGGGCACGACCGGAACCTGCGCCAGCTTTACGGAGCTTTTCGACGGGGACGACGAAAAGGTCAATGTTCTCGAAGCGCGCATCGCGCAAAAGATGGGCTTCCCCGGCTGCTATGCCGTCTGCGGGCAGACGTATTCGCGCAAGGTTGATTACAACGTGCTCAGCGTACTGTGCGGCATCGCGCAGAGCGCGCACAAGTTCTCTAACGATATCAGGCTGCTTTCGCACCTTAAGGAGTTTGACGAGCCGTTCGAAAGCGGACAGATCGGCTCCTCCGCTATGCCCTATAAGCGCAACCCCATGCGCAGCGAGCGCATCGCTTCCCTGTCGCGCTATATCATCAGCGACATGGCGAACCCCGGATTCACAGCCGCCTCACAGTGGTTTGAGCGCACGCTGGATGATTCCGCCAACCGCCGCATCTCCATACCGGAGGCCTTTCTCGCGGCGGACGCGGTGCTCGCGCTTTGGATCAACATCATCCGGGGCGTGCGCGTGTACCCCGAGATCATCCGCAGACACCTGATGGACGAGCTGCCTTTTATGGCGAGCGAAAACATCCTGATGTACTGCGTATCGAGAAAAGGCAAGGACAGGCAGGCGCTGCACGAGGCCATCCGCGAGCACGCCGTCGCGGCGGCGGAGCAGGTCAAACTTTACGGCAAGGAAAACGATCTCTTAGAGCGCATCCTTGCAGACGGGCGCTTCGGCCTCGCCAAGGAGGAGCTTGATACGCTCATCGACCCCGCGGCGTTCATCGGCCTCGCGGATAAACAGACGCTGGAGTATGTAAACGGGGTCGTCAATCCCATCCTTGAACAGAATAATGAGCTGCTTGGCGCAGAGATTCAAATCAACGTTTAACGGAGGAAACAGAATGTTAACGGCAATCGTCGGCACAAACTGGGGGGATGAGGGCAAGGGCCGCATGGTGGATCTGCTCTCGGAAAATTACGATATCGTCGTGCGCTATCAGGGCGGCAACAACGCGGGGCACACGGTCGTCAACGACAAGGGCAAGTTCATATTGAACCTGATTCCGTCCGGCATCCTGCGGGACGGCACGGTCAACGTTATGGGCAACGGCATGGTGATCGACCTCGAACATCTCGTGGGCGAGATCGGCCGGCTGACCGAAAAGGGCGTGAAGGTAACGCCCCAAAACCTGAAAATCAGCGACAAGGCTACCATCTGCATGCCCTACCACAAGCAGCTCGACTGTTTGGAGGAGGATAGGCTGCGCGACGCGAAGTTCGGCTCCACGCGGCGCGGCATCGCCCCCGTATATTCGGATAAATATATGAAGAAGACCCTGCGCATGGGCGACCTGCTCCACCCGGAATCCCTCGAAAAAAAGCTCGCGGGCCTCGTGGAATGGAAAAATCTTTTGCTTGAAAAGGGCTACGGCGCGGAAGCGATCCGTGTGGGGGATATGCTCGCATGGCTGAACCAATTCGGCGAGCCGATCCGTCCCTATATCTGCGACGTGGGCGCGTACCTGTCAATTGCCGCGGCTGCGGGCAAAAACATCATTTTTGAGGCGCAGCTCGGCTCGCTGCGGGATATCGACTTTGGCATCTACCCGTACACATCCTCCTCCTCGACGATCGCGGCCTACGCGCCCATCGGCGCGGGCATCCCCGGCAAAAAGCTCGATCACGTCATCGGCATCACCAAGGCGTATTCAAGCTGCGTGGGCGAAGGCCCCTTCACGGCGGAGCTGTTCGGCGAGGCGGGGCATCTGCTTCGCGAGGCGGGCGGAGAGTATGGCGCTGCAACCGGCAGGCCCCGACGCGTGGGTGGTTTTGACGTTGTGGCCTCGCGCTACGGCGTCGCCCTGCAGGGGTGTGACGAAATCGCTCTCACCAAGCTTGATGTGCTTTCGTATATGGAAGAAATCCCCGTGTGCGTCGCCTACGAGGTGGATGGCAGGCGCGTGGAGTTCTTCCCGGACGGCGAGGAACTCGTCCGCGCCAAGCCCGTTTACGAAACCTTCAGGGGCTTCAACTGTGATATTTCCGCTTGCCGCAAAAAGGAAGAGCTGCCCGAGGCGGCGCTTGCTTACATCGCCTTCATCGAACAGGCGATCGCCTGCAAAATCAAGTACGTGTCCGTCGGCGCGGGGCGCGAGGCGTATATCGAGATGTAAGCGTATAATATCACACGCGAAAGAAGGTTCGGTCGATCGGCAGCGTGTAAAAAGGGAGCTGGCATGTCTCTTCATTTCAGAAACTATACCAAAGAACCCGGCATCACAGAGGATTATTTTCTCGTGCGGGACTTTCTCGTGAACCTCGGCTATGCGGAATTCACCTATGCGCGCTGGGACTGGATGACGACCCATCCCTGCCTCGACCCGTCGGCGCTGGGCCGCATCGGTCTGTGGGAGGATGAGCGGGGCATCGCCGGCCTTGCGACGGTCGATTGCAAACCCGGCGAGGCATTCTGCCTGGCGAGGCCGGAGCATTGCGGCCTGAAAAGGGAGATGCTGCTTTATGCGAGAGAGAACCTGTCCAGGGAGGGTAAATTCGCCGTCCTGATCCCGGATACGGATCGGGTCTTTCAGGATATTGCGGCGGAGCTCGGCTTTTATGCGGCAGATTCGCGCGAGAACGACGCGGCCTTTTACATCGATCGAACTTCGGCCTCCTACAGTCTGCCGGAAGGCTTCTCCATCACATCCATGCAGGATACGTTCGACCTTTACCAATACAGCCGCGTGCTGTACAAGGGCTTCAACCATGAACTGAAAGGAGAGGGCGCATTTGCCTTTTCCAAGGAGGATGAGGTCGCGACGCAAGCGGAAATGCTCTGACCGAACGTGGATTTGAGCTTGAAGGTGGCCGTCGTATCGCCGGAGGGGGATTTCGTTTCGTACTGCGGCATGTGGTATGAGCCCAAGGCAGGCTTTGCCGTGGTCGAGCCGGTGGCAACCGACCCCGACTACCGTAAACTGGGACTGGGGAGAGCCGCCGTGTTAGAGGGCGTCCGGAGGGTCGGCGCGCGCGGCGCAAAGCTCGCGCTCGTCGGTTCCTCGCAGCCGTTCTATTACAGCATCGGCTTTCGACCGTACGCCACAGGGACTTATTGGCGGCAAAAAGAAAGGGACTCATGACGAGTCCCTTTTCGTAAAGGATCTTTATTCCAGCGCAAGCCTTATGGCCTCGAGCACGAGCGCGGGCGTAACCTTATACAGGTCGCGGCGGCTGACCCGCTCGGAAAGCTTGTGATAATCCTTGCCGCAGGGGCCGACGTTGATGCTCGGCATACCCATGCGCCCGATCGCCTCGAAGGGGATATCGTAAAACGCTGGGTAGAGGGGCATCGCCCCGGCGAAGGAAGCCGCCATCTGTGCGCCGTCAAGCAGCGCAGCATAGCTCAGATCCGATATGCCCATGAAGTATTTTTCACTCTCGTAGGTATCGCCGAAGGCTGCTTTCGCGTAATCCGCAAGCATCAGGTCAATCGTTTCAAGGTTGGCGTTTTTGGCGTAGCGCGTGCGCTCCGCCTCGAACAGCTTGCGGTTGTTCACGGCGGGATAGAACGGCGGGATCAGGCCATAAACCGCCAGAGGTTCCTCAACAAGCATGTCGCACAGATAGGCGACGAGCAGGCGGTTCGTTTCGGCCATCGTGAGTTGCTCCGCTTGCATCCGCTCGCGCAGCGCCAAAAGGAAACAGTCGTATTTTGCCGCAAAACCCTGCCCGCAGCGCGCGGCGGCCATCTCCCTGAGTTCGCCAAAGCTGACGACCTTCGGCTGCCAGTTGTGCAGGAGCGGCTTCTTTTCGGCACGCAAGGCAAAAGCCCGCGCGTTCTTTTCCACGTTTACGAGGCACTCCGCGAACGCCTCCCGGCAGATGTTCGCCAGCGCGCCGAGTACCGCCTGCGGCGTGCCGCTGCTGGTTAAAACGCTTAGGCAGCCGTACGCGGATTTGGGCATAGATACATCGTAGCACTCCTTATCATCCCGCAGGTACAGCCAGGTCGGCGCGGGGCAAGCTTCGTCCTCCGCCGCGAGCGGCAGCAGGAACGCTGTTTCTGTTTTGGCGGCGATGCGCGCGAGGATGCCGATGGGGTTCAGCCCTTCAAACACCTTGCCCGCGTGCGCCATCACACCCCGCACATACACGAAGGGCAGCAGTTTGCCGATGGAGCCTGTGGAAAACACGCCCGTATCCGGCTTCGCGCGCTCGTGCGGCTCGCAGTTGATCAACAGCCTGTAGGAAAAGCCGTGTTTTTTCTGAAGTTCGTCGAGCAGGGACGCCGCGGCGCGCATACCGGCGGAAAGGTTCTCCTCATCCGGTACGGCAACGTTGATTACCGTACCGGGAAAATCCGCACGCCTCGAGAAACGCTCCATGAGCGCCATCTGGATCGCGCCGCCGCCCTTCATATCGCAAAGGCCGTGCGCGAAGATGAATTCACCTGCCAGCAGATCCGTCTGCGCCTCGGGGGAGAGGATCTCCGGCTCCTTGAGAAGCGCTTCGCGCAGCGCTTCCGGGTCGGTTGCCAAGGGCGCGTATCCCCTGTAATCCTCGGTGGAAACCACGTCGCTGTGATGCAGGAGCACCACAGTTTCAGCGGATGTACCGCGCACAATCGCGTAGCGGACGGAACGGCGCGCGGCGTCGTTGGGGATGTCGCAGCGGCCGAGGCATTCGGGATGCGCCTGAAAGTAAGGCAGCTTTTCGTAGAACGCGGTAAAATAATCCGAAGCGAGGGTTTCGCTTTCCGTACCGGAAAAGCCTTCCGCGCGGATGTAACCGAGGGCTGTTTGTTCGATTTGCGCGCCGATGCCCGCAAGAATGTTGCTCGCGGCGGGGAAGCTCGTCGCGCCGGTTTTCATTTGTTTCATGCAAGTCTCCGTCAATATTCAGAATCCATTATTTTATGCAGCAAATGCATGTTAGCATATCCCCAAACCGTTTTCAAGGGAAGCATTGTGCGCCGCATGAAAGGAAGCGGTTGACAACGCCGGGATTTTTGCCGAAAATAAAAGGAAGCAACTCATGATGGAAGCTCCCTTGATAAAAACGAAAGGAAAAGAGCCATGTTTCAAAACGCAATCGTCAGAAGACCCTGCAAAGCCGTGCTGGATGGCATCACTTCCGCGCCCGAGCTGGGCAAGCCCGATTATGAGCGCGCCCTCAAGCAGCACGATGCTTATATCGAAGCGCTCAAATGTTGCGGCGTCACCGTCACGGTGCTTGAGGCGGATGAAAAATTTCCCGATTCGTGCTTTGTCGAGGATGTTGCGGTCATCACGAGAACGTGCGCCATCATCACCAATCCGGGCGCAGCAACCCGCAACGGAGAAAAGGAGCGCATCATACCCGCCATTCGCAAGTTCTTTAAGGATGATGAAATCGAGTACATTCAGGCACCCGGTACGCTTGAGGGCGGCGACGTGATGATGGTGGGCGATCATTTCTACGTGGGGCGCAGTGCCCGCACAAATGCGGAGGGCATCCGCCAGTTTTGCGAAATACTCGCGCGGCACGGTCTTACCTGCTCGGAAGTTGCGCTTGAGCATGTGTTGCACCTCAAAACAGGCGTTAATTATATCGAAAACAGCAACATGCTCGTTTCCGGCGAATTAATTGAAAAACCGGACTTCGCTGCTTTCAATAAGCTCATCATTCCCGAAAACGAGGCGTATGCGGCCAACTGCATCTGGATGAACGGCAAGGTAATTGTGCCTGAAGGCTATCCTGTTGCGGAGCGCAAAGTGCGTGAGGCGGGTTACGAGGTCGTCCTTGTGGATACATCGGAATACCGTAAAATCGACGGCGGGCTATCCTGTTTGTCTCTCAGGTTCTGATTGCAAAGGAAAACAAACGCGCGATGTCAAAACGTGCGATTTAAAATGAAAGCGGAGGCTGTTGTGCCCCCGCTTTTGTCATTACCCCTTCCGGCCCAGCACCTTGGGCAGCAGCTCGTCGTACAGCGCGGCCCGGTTTTCCCTGGTCAATAGATAGAGCGTTGCGTTTTTGTGTGCGCGCACTTCGTTGAGAAAGGGTACGTCAAAGCGCGCCTTGACCGCCGCGATCACGGGGATGTCCCCATCCAGCGCGGCGAACACGCTGCGGACGAACGTTTCCGCCTTGGACTCCATGAAGCCGAGTTCATCCATCACGATCAGTCCGCCGGGTTCGGCATTAAGATAGCGCACGCCCAGCGTGTTGAACACCTCCGGCGAAACGTTGTGTTTTTTGGAGTTGCATGTGCCGATCTGATTTTGCTGTGTGTATGCGCGCGCCATCGCCCCCGCCGGATGGATGTACACGGGATGAAAACCCCCTTCATCCGCTTCCATGCGCTTTGTAATAAACCCGTATACGGTTTTTTTGTTCTGTTCGAGCAGCCGTTGAATCAGCGTACTTTTGCCTGTGCCGATCTCGCCGCAGATGAGGATATGCAGCGGTTTTGCCATGATACCGCCCTGCCTTACTGCGCCGTCTGCGCGCCGATGGAGTTGGCGACCAGCGCGTCATACTGCGCCTCTGTCAGCTCGCAGTGGTAGAAAAGCCGGTAGTATTCTGCAACCTCGGTATACAGATCATAGTGCGCCGCATCGGGATACAGCAGCTGCGCCATCCACATCATGCCAAGGTACCCCTGAACGGAAGGCGGGAAGCCCAGCCAGTTGTAGGGACCGAGCGGCACTTCGTAGTATGTTCCGTTCTTGATTGCGTTTACCTGCTGCCAGGCGGGATCGGCCGCTGCGGTGGCATACACGCTGCCCGGAGCGAACAGGATCACGTCGGGGTTCCACAGGAGGATCTGCTCCATATCCACCTCGTTGCCTGTGCCCTTGCTTGAAGGCTCCGTCATCACGGCGAGGTTGTCGGCAAGCCGGTCGATAACCTCCGCATGATAGGTGCCTTGCGCGATGACGTTCAGCCCCGTGTCGCCCAGGCAGTAGAGAAGATCAGCTTTTTCGACGCTGTCCGCAATCTCGATTGTGCGCGCATAAAGGTCTTCGCAATATGCGGCAAGCTTTTCCGCCTCTGTGGGCAGGTTCAAAAGTTCACCCAGTTTGCGGTACGCGTCGCCCATGGTTTCGATCGTAGCCGTGATATGCACAAAGGGGATGCCCGTCTGTGCCTGCAGCGCGTCGAGGTCCGCTGCGATGGTGTCTTTCGGCTCACCCACGTCGATGACCACCTGCGCGCCGCTGGCGAGCAGCGATTCAAGGTTCAGTTCGCCCTTTGTTCCGTAAAGCTGGCCGAGTTCGGGCAGGTTGTAATATGCCGTGTCAAGGTAGGGCTCGGCGGCAGCGTCCCAAGCGGAAGCGACGCCCACAAATTTTTCCGGGCAGAGCGCGAACAGCACGATCTGTGCGAGAGGACCGGATACGGCGATCTTTTCGATGTTGACGGGCAGTTCGACCGCGCGGCCAACGGAGTCTGTGAATATAAAGCCGGTTGGCGCGGGAGTCGCCGTAACTTCGGCGGTCGTCGTCGGCGCGGCGGTTGGGGATTCCTCGATCTGCTGCGCGGCGCAGCCGAATACAAGAAGCAGCATCAGCGCGGCGAGTAAGAGTATGAGTGCTTTTTTCATATTGCGGATCCTCCTATGTCAATGTTTTATATCGCAATTTCCGTTTGGTCCATATCATCCGCGCCCTGTGCCGGAAGCGGGCGTGATGATCGTGCCGCCTTCCGTTTCCATGAAGCGGACGTCGATGCCGTAAAGTGTCCGGATGAGCGGCGCGTCGATCACGGCGTCCGGCACGCCAAAGGCCGCGACGCGCCCATCCGAAAGGGCGAGGGCAAGATCCGCGTACCACAGCGCGTGCTGGGGGTTGTGTGTGGAAAGGAGCACCGTATAGCCGCGCCCGGCCAGTTCGCGCACCGTTTCAAGCACGCGCGTCTGGTTGCCGTAATCGAGGTTGGCGGTGGGCTCATCCATCAAAAGGGTTTTTGACTGCTGCGCGAGAGCGCGCGCGATAAGCACAAGCTGCTGCTCGCCGCCCGATAGATGGGCATAGCTTTTATCGGCGAGGTGGGGGATGCCGACCTGCGCGAGGGCGGCTCTCGCAGCGTCCGTTTCCTTTTGCTTCGGTACAGACAGCGCGGCCACCGCGTGCGAAGTACCCATGAGCGCCATTTCAAGCACCGAGTAGTTAAACGCCTGCCCGCGCGTCTGCGGGATGTAGGCGATCCTGCGCGCAAGTTCATGCGCACCGAAGGCGCGCGTATCCGCGCCGTCCGCTTCGATCGTGCCGGTATAGCCGCGCAGCAAGCCGAGGATGCAGCGGAACAGCGTGGTTTTGCCCACGCCGTTCGGGCCGAGTACCGCGAGAAGCCGCCCGTTTTGCGCCTCGAAGGAAACATCGTCGAGAACGGCTTGCGTGCCGTGGGCAAAGCTTAAGTTGCGCACCGATATGCTCACAGCGTTTTCTCCCGTCTGCAGATCAGGTATAGAAAGAACGGTGCGCCGATGAAAGCGGTGAGGATGCCGATGGGGATCTCCACTGCGAGAAGGTTGCGCGACACATCATCCACAAGCAGCAGAAAAGCCGCGCCCGCGAGCATCGAGGCCGGCATCAGATATCGGTAATTGCTGCCCACGAGCTTTCTGGAAAGGTGCGGAATCACAAGGCCGACCCAGCCGATCATGCCGCCGACCGATATGCTTGCCGCGGTGATGAGCGTGGAGCAGACGATCACGAGCAGGCGCAGTACGTTTGTGTTGACGCCGAGCGCGCGCGCCTCCTCGTCGCCGAGAGTCAATATATTGATTCGCCAGCGCAACAGGAACAGCGGGATCAGCCCCAGCACCATGGGAACGGAGGCGTAGAGCACCGTTTGCATCTTTGAGCCCGAAAGGCTGCCCATGAGCCAGTATGTGATGGCGGGCAGTTGATTGGACGGGTCGGCGACGAGCTTGATGTACGACGTGGCCGCCGAAAACAGGGAGCCGATCATGATGCCCGCGAGGATCAGGTTGACGACCCGCAGACCGGGCGCGCGGCCGGCGATGAAAAACACCAGCAGAACGGTTATGATGCTGAAAACGAAGGCGGAAACGGTGATCATGCGCGAAGCTGCGCCAAAAAGAATCGCGAGCGCCGCGCCGAACGCCGCGCCGGAGGACGCGCCGAGGAGATCCGGCGAGGCCATCG
This sequence comes from uncultured Clostridium sp., assembly GCA_964550295.1. Lineage (GTDB taxonomy): Bacteria > Bacillota > Clostridia > Christensenellales > CAG-138 > Phil1. The sequence continues at coordinate 14,302 of CAZJYV010000004.1, forward strand.
GATTTTGAAAGACACCCTGATAAGCCGCGCCCGCGGCGGACAGGGAACAGCCCACGAGGCAGGCGATCAAAATGCGGGGCAGACGGATATTGATGACTGCCGTTTCCATCTGCGGCGTCCATGTGTTTGTAAGCGGAACGACGCGGCTGACCAGAATGCGCATGACCTCCTTGACCGGAACGCCGTAGCGCCCCAGCGAAAAGGAAGCAAGAAACACCAGCAGAAGAACCGCCGCCAGCAGGAGCAGCATCCTGCCAGAGCGCCTCGGTCGCAGTGGACGGGCCGTATCGGATATGCGCCTGGTTTCGTTCATCGCGCACCGCCTCGCAAAAGTCGTTATCCTAATTTGAGGATATCGCTTTTTCTATTATACGGGCGCGCTGAAAAACGCGCAATCCCTTTTTGTGCGTTTTATGATTCAATGACGATGAGGATGAATCCAGAGCGGACGGGGCGTGCCGCAGGGCGCATTATAACGGCGGGTTGAAACGAACATAGGAAACCAGGCCGAGCCTGCCCGGTTCGGAAAACCCGGCTTTCTCATAAAAGGCACGCGTCGCCTGCGTGTCGTCGGTTAACAGAACGATCTGCCGGACGGCGCGGCAGCTTTCCAAGGTAAGCTCCAACAGACGCGTACCGATGCCGCATCGCTGTCGGTGCGGACGCACGAGGATATCCTGAATGTATGCGATGAACGCGCCGTCTCCGACGACCCGGATGAAGCCGACGAGATCGCCGTTTTCCCACGCGGCGGCGCTGAAAACGGAACGTTGCGCGGCTGCTGCGAGCGCGTCCGGACGGTTTGCGTAGCACTCCCAGCCGACGCTTCGGTAAAGCTCTGCGAGGGTTTGCGGGTCGACAGGCTCGTTTTTTCTGTATTCGATCATCGGCGGTTTGCTCCGTATGCTTTTTTGCGCCGCGCGTTTGCTGATCGGGCGGGATTGCGCGGCGTTTATTTCTTTCGCTCCGGGGTCACGATCGTGCCCAGAAGAAAGCCGATTATCGCGCCGTACAGCGTGGAGATGATCGGGTTTGAGGTGATGGGGCAAGCGCCGCTGACGCAGCCGACGAAACGGTAATAGAGATACCCTCCGGCTGCGCCGAGGAGCGTTAGGATGAGCGCGGGCAGATATTTGACGAATGGTTTGTTCGGATTGGTTTTTTCCATTGGCATAACCCTCCTTATCATACATCCATCATACGGAAAAGGCCGGGCCGCTTCCGTGAGATTGTCACATCGCGCCGCAGTTTTGTTTATGCCGTACAGCCCGCCGATGCGCGCCTTGCGCTTTGCGGGCAGATCCAAACGGCAAATTCCGTGTGCATATCCTTGCGCGATTGATTCAAAATAAGCGCATGGCGGCGCTGATATTTTTAGTGGGCGGCATGGGATATATGGGGCTTGAGCTTCTTTGGCGCAAACGCACGCATTGGTCAATGGGCCTTGCGGGAGGGTGCTGCGCCGTGCTGATGTACCTGTTGTTCGATGCGGTAGCCATGCCCGCGTGGGCGGCATACCTGTGCGGCGCGGCGATCGTAAGCGCGGTGGAGCTTGCCTTTGGCCTCGTATTCAACGTGCGGCTCGGCATGAACGTGTGGGACTACAGCACAGTTCCCTTCAATTTCATGGGGCAGATCTGCCTGCGCTTTTCGCTGATCTGGGGTTTCGCGGGCATCCTCGTTCGGTGGGCGGTCGGGTTGTTTCCCTGAAGGGAACGCGCCGTTTTCGTTATAGAATATCCTCAAAAAATTCCGCGCCCCTCGCGCAAATGGGACATTTGAAATCCGCGGGCAGAGTATCTCCTTCGTGGATATAACCGCAGATTTTGCAGCGGAACTTCCTGCGCGGGGCATGTTCGTCCGCAGCCGCGGCTTCTTCCGCCGTGCCTGCAAACGACTCCGCTATGGCGGACACCAGCCGGTCGATCTCCTCGGACTGTGCCGCCTTGAGGGAGGATTTCAACGTGAGGGTTTCGCCGATAAAGCGCATTTCCTTGAGCGGCTCGAGGATGGCGCGCATGAGTTTGCCGCTTGCCGGCGCCCACGAGCCGTTTTCGATGAGGGCGATCGTGCGTTTCTGGAGGTTGTGCTGGGCGATATCGTGCAGCAGGTTCTCCATCGTGACGAACACGCCCGTGTTGTATGTCGGTGCGGCGAAAACGAGGTGGCTGTAACGGAATGCCGCCGCCACGATTTTTGAGGTTGGAACGACGTGTGCGTCGAACATCACAGTTTTGATCCCTCTCTCCCACAGCCTGCAGGAGAGCGCTTCCGCGGCGTTTTCCGTATTGCCGTAGATGGACGCATAGGCGATCATCACGCCTTCCTCCTCGGGGGTGTAGGTGCTCCATTTATCGTAGAAGTCTATGTATCTGCTCAATTCCCTTCTATGCACGAAGCCGTGCAGCGGGCATATCAGGGCAATATCCAATTTGGCGGCTTTCTTGAGAAGCGCCTGCGTCTGCGCGCCGTACTTGCCCACGATGTTGCAGTAATAGCGGCGGGCTTCGCCGAGAAAATCTCCGTAAAAATCCACTTCGTCCGCGAAAAGCGCGCCGTTGATCGCGCCGAACACGCCAAACGCGTCGGCGGAAAACAGTACTTTGTCGGTGCTGTCATATGTGACCATGACCTCCGGCCAGTGTACCATGGGGGCCATCATAAAGGTCAGCTCATGCCTGCCGGCGGATAGTTTATCTCCCTCGTTCACAACCAGCGCGCGCGGGGAAAGATCCTCGTCAAAGAACTGCGCGGTCATCCCGAGCGTCAGCTTATTGCACACCAGCGTCGCTTCCGGATATTTTTCGAGCAGATCGCGAAGCGTTGCCGAGTGGTCGGGTTCCATATGGTGAACCACGAGGTAATCAAGCTTGCGGCCGCCCAGCGTGTGCGCCACGTTTTCAAAAAACACGCGGCTGACCGCCTTGTCCGCCGTGTCGAACAGAACCGTTTTTTCATCCAGCAGCAGATAGGAATTATAGGACACACCCTCCGGCACGGAGTATACGCCCTCGAACATGCTCAGCCTTCTGTCGTTGCCGCCGACCCACACAAGGTCTTTTGTGATCATTCTGGTGCAATGCATTGCCGGTCCTCCTGTTATCCGATCGCCCGCAAACGCGCGGGCGTATGAACTATTATATAATGCGCGGCGCTTTGAGTAAAGCGCGCCGCACACAAGACAACGGCGATAAAAAAGAAAGGGCATTCTGTACCGCGGCGGGCCTCAGGCGCATATTCTGTAACAAAGGGGGGACAACCGTCCCCGCCAAACAATACGAAGGCCGCGTAGCGCGGCGAAAGAAAACGGAGGAGCGGGCAATATGCTCCGAGAATTTTTGGATTACCTCGAATTGCAGGTTAATAACCACGGCATCTATGTGTGGGGTGCGCAGGGCGAAGGAAAGGACATCATCAGCGAAAGCTGGATTAAAAATAGGGAAACAAGCGCGGACAACGCGCAGCGCGCCGTCGCGTTCTGGAAAAAGCAGGTCGCGGCAGGCTATGGTGAAAAACTGCGCGCGTTCGACTGCTCCGGCCTGGGCATGCGCTTCCTTTTGGATAGCAAGCTGGAGCAAAACGACAAAACCGCCGATTCGATGATGGCGCGCTGCACGCGCATCACAAAGAATCAGCTTAAGCCGGGGGATTTCACCTTTCTGTTGGATGAGAAAGGCCGCGCCCACCACATGGGTTACATCGCGGATCCGAACCTGAATGTGATCGAAGCCAAAGGCCGCGATTACGGCGTAGTCAAAAGCTCCCTGAATAATTGGGAGGCGTACGGCAGACCGCCGTATTTCCTGAATGAAAGCGGCAGCGTAAACCAAAGGCTGCTCCGCCTGGCAATTCCGTACATGACGGGCGCAGACGTCAGGCAGCTTCAAGCGGCGCTCGCCGCAAAAGGCTATTGGTTCGTGAAGGCGGATGGGGTATTCGGGCCGGTTACGGACAAAGCCGTGCGCGCGTTCCAGGCGCGTGCAAAGCTTACGGCGGATGGCGTCGTCGGTTCGAAAACACGCGCGGCGCTGGGGATCGGCTAGCGGGCAACGCGAAAGCGGCGCGGGTTTGGTGACGTTTAAAGATGAGCGGCAGCCTTGTTTTATGAAAGATCCTTCAGAATGTCCGCATCCATATCGAGCAGTCTGCAGATGTTGCGCGCGTCGCGCGGGCAGCTTTCCTGTCCTTCTGCGCGATACAGGCCGTAGTTCATGTGCGCGGCGATCACGTCAGCCCCGTTTTCACGGCTCATCGCGATTTCATGCGCAACCGTTTCCATATCCATATCCCGCAGGCCGACCACCTCATAGTGGACGTTTCCGTATGCGGCCACGCCGTCGTAATGCGTGGTGAGTACGCTGATGTGGGGCAGCTTGTTGAGCCGCCGCGTCACGGCGCGCGCGATCATCGCGCCTTCCTCCGGGTTTGTGCCGCGCGCGAACTCGTCGAGCAGAATCAGGCAGACCCCTTTTGATGATTGCGCTGCGGTGAGCGTTTCGTTGAACTGCGCGATCTCCGCGCCGAAGCTTGACAGCCCGCGCTCGATATCCTCCCGATCCTCCGCCACGATGAAGATACCGTCGAACAGAGGCAGCCTCGCCTTTTTCGCGAAGGGGAGCATGCCCGCCTTGACGAGCAGTGCGTTGAGGGCAAGCGTTTTGAGGGCGACGCTCTTGCCGCCCATGTTTGCGCCCGTGATGACGGCTGCGCCCGCGCCCGCTTCGATGGAAACGGGGGTAAAGCTTCGTCCCCGCTCCTTGAGGGAATCGGCCACGCGCGGGTTGATCATACCATCAAAGGAAAGCGTGTTTTCTGTAAAAGCCACGGAACAGCCGCCGTAGCGCCGGGCGAGCTTTGCACGCGCAAGGGTGAAGTCAAAATCGGCGATGGCGTCCATACAGGCGATCAAATCGTCGATCAGCGGCCGCAGGCGTTCGCAGATAGCGGCGCGGATGCGGCTTTCCTCCTCATCCTCCCTGGCTGCGGCGGCGGAGCGTTCCGCCATGTGCGCCGCGCGCTCCTGCTTGGTTTCGGCGCGGCGCATCGCCTCCTCAAGGGCGCGCTTTTCCTTGCGGATGGCAAGGAGTGCGCGCGAGGAAGTGTCCGGCAGATAGAACGTGGCGGCGCGCGTGTTTTCGGGATCGAGTATCGCCCGTGCCTCGCTCTGCGCGGCGATCTGGATGCCCTCGATGCCGCTTTCTGCCCGGATCGTTTCGAAAACGGGCGCGAGCAGCTCGCTTTGCAAACAGAAGCGTTTGAGTTCAAACAGCTCCGTTTCGGAAAGCGCCGCCTCGCGGCAAACTTCAACAGAACGGCGGATATCCTTGAGGGGCATCATATAAAGCGCGAGCTTTTCGTACGCCGCGCCGAGGTCGTCCAGATGGTTGAGCGTCTTATAGACGTTGTCGAGCTGCCGCGCAAGCTCTTCTTTCTCGTTCTGGGAAAAAAAGTGCAGCCCGGTGATTTTGGCCCGCCCGTAGGGGGAAGAAGGTTCGAGCAGGTCGAGCGCGTGGCGAAAGCCGATGTTCTGCTGCTGGTCGTATCGCATCATGCGGGGATTCCTCCATCCTCAAACATCACGTCCATCACAGGCACGTCCACCGCCTCGCGCATGCGCGAGAGCAGCTCTGCAGGGTTCATATCGTAGCCGTAGGCGGATACCGGGTTGACGGCGATCGCCGCCACGCGGACAGGCCTTGCCACGGCGAGCCGTGCGCCCCGCAGCGTCAGCTTGTCGCTCACGTCGCGAGGGAAAAGCAGCTTGCTGCCGTCCAGTGCGGCAAACTCCATGCCCTCGATCTTTGCGCCGCTTTGCAAAACGGGGCGCAGCAGCGTTTCTGTGAGGGCGCCGGCGACATACACCCCGATGATATCCGCGTAATCCGGACTGCGCAGCGCGTCCGCCAGCACAGCGTTTTCCGGCAGGGGAACAACCCCGCCGTCCTTTCGCCGCATGCGGATTTTCGGCGCGCGTTCGTTTGCGATCTCCGCCTCGCTCCAGAGCGTTTGCTTGGGCAGGGTCAAAAGCTTTGCCGCAAAGGCCGTGTCTTCCACAACGGCGCTGACGCTTTTAGAATAGGAAGCGCCGGTGCACAGCACCGTCGCTTCGGTGACGGCGGGCGCGCAAAGCGATTTGCGGGAAAGCGCTCCGTCGATCACGGTTATGTCCGCGCCGAATTGCGCGAACGTGTCCACGAGCGAAATGAGCTGCGTCGTCATGGAGGGGCCTGCGAGCTGGACGCTTCCGTCGCTTTTCGCGCGAAAAAGCACCACGTCGCCCAGCGGCGTGGAGTAGCCCGTCGTCCCCACGATCTCGCGGGTGACGTCGCACAGCTTGAGCATATCCTGCGCCGTGGCGACAAGCGTATGTTCATAGATGAAGATGCCGGGTTTTGAGGTGCCGGTCACAACATCGATCGCTTCCCCGTCGCGGCCGATGGAGGTGAGCGCGAGGGTTAAGCCTTCGTCGCGCAGCTCGTATATGATGCGGTTGAGCACGGTCGTCTTGCCGGCGTTTTTGCACATGCCGATGATCGAAAGCGACCGAAACCCGCGGATATGCTCCCTCAACATCCCGGACGCCTCTTAGTTCTCCAACAGACGCAGAGCCGCGCCGGCGACCTCGTCCGCCGTGAAGCCAAGCTCCGCAAAGAGCGCTTTATAGGGACCGGACACGCCGAAATGGTCGATGCCGATCACGGTGCCGTCCAACCCGACGTAACGATCCCAGCCGAAAGTTGCGCCTGCCTCCACTGCCACGCGGCGGCGGATGCTGTTTGGCAGCACGCTGTCTTGGTATGCTTTGTCCTGCATCCTGAACAGGTCGGGGCAGGGCATGGAAACGAGCCGCGCGGTGTAGCCGCGTACGGAAAGCATATCAGCAGCCTTGTAAATGAGCTCGACTTCCGAACCGGAAGCCATGAGGATGATGTCCGGCTTGCCGTCGTGCGAGTCGCGCAGGATGTAGCCGCCGCGCAGCGCGCCTTCGCCCGAATCGGGCAGCTGCGGCACGTTCTGGCGGGTAAACGTCAGCACGCTGGGCTGTTTTGCCCGGAGCGCCGCGATGTAGGAATAATCGGTTTCCTTCTGGTCCGCGGGGCGGAATACGAGTACGTCCGGCGTTGCGCGCAGCGCCGCGAGCTGCTCGATGGGCTGATGCGTGGGACCGTCCTCGCCCACGCCGATGCTGTCGTGCGTGAGCACATAAAGCACGGGCAGTTTCATGATGGCGGATAGACGCAGCGCGGGTTTGACATAATCCGCAAATACGAAAAACGTGGCGCAGAACGGGCGCAGTCCGCCGTAGAGCGCGATGCCGTTGCAGATGCAGGCCATGGCGAGTTCCCGCACGCCGAAATGGATGTTGCAGCCATCACGGTTTTCGGGAGAGAAGAAGGGCGTACCCTTTAATTCCGTGTTGGTGGAGGGGGCAAGGTCCGCGCTGCCGCCAAAAAGGCTGGGCATTTTTGAAAACATCGCGTTGAGCGCTGCGCCGGAGCTTGTGCGCGTGGCCTTGGGCGCGTCCGCCGTCACGCCGACGATCGCCTCAAGCGCTGCTTCCGGCACATCGCCGGAGCGCCAGGCTTCAAGCTGCGCCGCAAGCTGCGGATAGTCCGCTCGGTAGCGGGCGTACATTTCCTCATAAGCCAGGCGCGCTTTCTCGCCCAGCTTTGCGAGCGCGTCATAATGCGCGTACACATCCCCGGGTACGAAGAAGGATTCGGCCGACCAGCCGAGGCGCACCTTCATGTCCGCAACGGCATCCTCACCGAGCGGTGCGCCGTGGGAGGCGCTCGTCCCCGCTTTGAGCGTGCCGCGCGCGATTTCGGTTTTTATGATGATGAGCGAGGGCTTTTCCGTTTCAAGCTTGGCTTCCTCGATGGCAAGGCCGATGGCGTTGATGTCCTCTCCGTCCTCAATCTCAAACACCTGCCAGCCGAGCGCGGCGAAACGCGCGCCGACGTTCTCCGTGAAGGCGAGGTCCGTGGAACCCTCGATGGTGATGCGGTTGCTGTCGTAAAGCGCGATGAGCTTGCCCAGTTTCTGCGTGCCTGCGAGGCTTGCGGCTTCGTTGGTTACACCTTCCATCATGCAGCCGTCGCTCATGAGCGTGTAGGTGTAGTTGTCAATGACCGGGTATCCTTCCCGGTTAAAGATCGCCGCAAGGTGCGCCTGCGCCATCGCCATGCCGACCGCCATCGAAAAGCCCTGCCCCAGCGGACCCGTTGTCGCCTCGACGCCCTTCGTGTGACCGTGTTCCGGATGGCCGGGCGTCAGGCTGCCGTACTGACGGAATTCCTTGAGGTCTTCTATCGTTAAGCCGTACCCGTACAGGTGCAGCAGCGCGTATTCGAGCATAGAGGCATGTCCGGCGGAAAGAACGAACCGGTCCCTGCCCGGCCATTCGGGATGCTTGGGGTCATGCCGCATCACGCTCCAAAGCGTATAGGCGGCGGGCGCGATACCGATGGGCATGCCCGGATGTCCGCTGTTGGCTTTCTGGACGCCTTCCGCGGCGAGCACGCGTATCGCGCTGATGGCTTTTGTTTCGATGGGTCTCATAGATTACCTCCGGTTTGCATTATTTCACTGCATAAGGTATTATAGCATATCGACGCATGAAGGGAATGGGAATATGTACGAATTTACCCTGATTGACACGCCCGTCGGCCGCTTTGCGGCTTTGGAGAAGGACGATGCGCTCGCGTACTTCGGCCGGCCCGAGGAAATGCCCGCGGGTGCCGTGCAAGCCGAAACGCCCCTTTTTTTGAAACTGCGCGAACAATTGAGGGAATACTTTGACGCAAAGCGCAAAACGTTTGACCTGCCGCTTTGCCTCGACGGCACGCTTTGGCAGAGAAAGTGCTGGGATGGGCTTTTAAGCATCCCCTTCGGCGAAACGAGGAGCTACGGCTGGCTTGCCTCGTACGCAGGCAGCCCGAAGGCTGCGCGGGCGGCGGGCGGTGCGTGCCATGCGAACCCCTTCATCATCCTGATCCCGTGCCATCGCATCGTTGGCTCAAACGGGTCGCTGACGGGCTTCGGGGCGGGCATGGACGCCAAGGCGTTTCTCCTCGCGCTCGAAAGGAACGGTTGAACATGCGGGTCTGCACGCTGCCTGCCTTTGGGGCAGGTGCAGCAAATTAACAGTGCTGCCACATTGTGGATAACCGCTTAACTTGCCACATATTGAAAAATGCGATACAATAAAATTTAATATGGAATCATCTATTAGATAAAGGAGGCAAGCGAATGCCGGGAGTCATTATGACGGCTTTGGGAAAAATCACCATCCCGGACGACATCGTGGCGACCATCGCGGGTTATGCCGCGACGGAGAACTACGGAATTGTCGGGATGAGCGCGAAGACCGCCGGCGATCAGTTCTGGCAGATCGTCGGAGGAGACAATCAAAAGCGCGGCGTCAAAATCACAACGCTCGGCGAGGATATCATTGAGATCGACCTCTATGTGACGCTGATCTACGGCGCGTCCCTGCCTGCCGTGGCGCAAAACGCCATAGGCAACGTACGCTACCGCGTGGAGGAACTGACGGGTCTCAAAGTGAAGAGCGTCAACGTCCATGTGGAAGGCGTGCGCGCATAAGCAATAAGTGGGCGCGCCGGGCAATCCCGCGCGTTCCGGGAGGTAACGAATTTGGAAAATATGACAATCAACGGAGCTATGCTCAGGGATATGTTCCTGACGGGCACGGCGCTGTTGGATAAGAACAGGGCGCTGATCGACTCGCTCAACGTATTCCCCGTCCCTGACGGGGATACAGGCTCGAATATGCTCATGACCATGCAGAGCGCGGTCAGGGAAATCAGGGAGTGCAAGAGTGATAAGGTCGGGGATATCGCCGCCGCGGCTTCGCTTGGTTCCCTCAAGGGCGCGCGAGGCAATTCGGGCGTTATCCTCTCACAGATTTTCCGCGGCTTCGCCAAGGCGCTCGCGGGAAAGGATGAGATGGACGGCGCAGCGCTTTCGCTTGCGCTGACGATGGGTACGGAGGCCGCTTACAAGGCGGTGATGAAGCCCAAGGAAGGCACCATGCTGACCGTGGTGCGGCTGATGGCGGAAGCCGTTGCAGAGGCAGGTGCTGCGGGCGCCAACATGTATAAGCTCGTGGACGTGATGCTTGAAAGCGGCGAGGCCACGCTCAAACGCACGCCGGAGCTGCTGCCTGTTTTAAAGGAAGCGGGTGTGGTCGATTCAGGCGGCAAAGGATTGCTGACGATCCTTCGCGGCTTCAAAGTGGTGATGGACGGCGAGGAGGTTGACGATTACGAAGAAGAAACCTCCGGGCAGATTTTGTCCTCGGACGAGGGAGCGGACTTCGAGGGACTCGATGAGATCGAATTCGGTTATTGTACGGAATTTTTCATCATCCGTCTGGATGATACATTTTGCGAAGCCGATCTCGAAAAGTTCCGCGAAAAGCTCATGAAGATAGGCGATTCCGTCGTTGTCGCCAACGATGAGGGCTATGTGAAGGTGCATGTCCATTCGAACTATCCCGGAAAGATCATCCAGCTTGCGCTCCGGCTGGGCGAAGTGGATAAGATCAAAATCGAAAACATGCGCGAGCAGAACCGCGAGCTTCTCGAAAACATGAAGAAAAACGAGAAGGAAAACGCGGTTATCGCGGTCAGCGCGGGGCCGGGGCTCGACGAGGTGTTCAAGGCGCTCGGCGTGGCCGCGGTCATCCCGGGCGGCCAGACCATGAACCCCAGCATCGAAAGCATCAACAAAGCAATCCGCAAGGTCAATGCGCGGAACGTGTTCATTCTGCCCAACAACCCAAATATTTTGCTCGCGGCGCGGCAGGCGGCACAGCTCTCCGAGCGCAACGTTAAGGTCATCCCGACAAAGACCATCATCGAGGGGATTTCCGCCGCGCTCGCCTTCAGCGACGATGTGTCTGCGGATGACAACGCAGAGCAGATGGACGATGCGATGGATAACGTCCTTTCCGGCAGCGTGACCTACGCGGTGCGCGATTCACACGTCAACGGCTCGAAGATCACGCAGGGCGACATCATCGGTCTGCTGGGCGGCGATATCGCCGAGATCGGCGCAGGTGTGGATGAAGTGACGCTCAAACTCCTTCGCCGGATGATGGATCAAAAGAGCGGGGACGCGATCGTTACCCTCTTTTTCGGGGAGGGCATGGACGAGGCGAACGCGAAGGCGATCATCGACCTTGCCGCCAAAGAGTATCCCCGCGGAGAATTCACCGTGCAGTACGGCGGTCAGCCGCTTTATTACTACCTGATATCGGTTGAGTAAATGGCTCTAAAGCCTATAACAGGCATAAAGGGAATCGGCCCGCACCGCGCGCAAGCGCTCGGTTCGCTGGGCCTTTTCTCGTTGCTTGACCTGGTGCGTTATGCGCCGCGGGATTACCTTGATTTCACGAAGGCCGCCCCCGCCGAGCAGTTGGTGCATGGCGATACGGCTGCCGTCCGCGTGCGGATTACAGGTCCCGCGCGGCAGGTGCGCATCCGGAAGGGCTTCGTGATGACCGTCGCCCGTGCGACGGACGGCGTCTGCAATCTGGAACTTTGCTGGTACAACCAGCCTTACCGCGCGAAATCCGTTGAAGCGGGCAGTGAGGCGTATGCCTGCGGCAAAGTCGACAGACGGCGCGGGCTCAAGCTCATCAATCCCGTATTTTATGCAGAGCTTCCGGGCATCGTGCCGGTGTATCCCGTAGCCCGCGGCGTTTCCCAGACGGTCATACGCGGCGCGGTACAGGCGGCGCTTGCCGGATGCTTGTCGGATATCGACGAAACGCTGCCGGAGGAGATTCTGTCGCGCTACGCGCTCATGCCGCTGAGGGAGGCGTTTTCTGCGCTGCATGCGCCGCAGGATTTCCCCTCGCTCGGCGAGGCGAAGCGGCGGCTTGCCTTTGAGGATATGCTGCTCTACTCGCTCATGCTTTCGATTTTAAAAAATGAGCGGCAAAAAACGCGCGGCACGGCGTTTCATGTAGAAGGTTTGCGGGAAGAATATCTCGCAAAGCTTCCGTACAAGCTCACGAGGGCGCAGTTGCGCGCCGTCGATGAGATCGGACGGGATATGGCGGCGGGGACGCAGATGAACAGGCTTCTGCAGGGCGACGTGGGCAGCGGAAAAACCGCCGTTGCGATGTTCGCGATGTATGTTGCTTTAAAAAACGGGAAAACTGCCGCGCTCATGGCGCCGACCGAAATCCTTGCCGCGCAGCATTATGAAACGCTCAAAACCGTTTTCGGCGAGGATGCGGCGCTGCTCACAGGCGGCATGAAGGTGAAGGAAAAGCGCGAGCAGATCGCGCGCATTCAGGAAAAACCGCGGGCGGTCGTCGGCACGCACGCGCTTTTGAGCGAAGGGCTTGCGCTTGCAAACCTCGGTCTCGTCATCGCCGACGAACAGCACCGTTTCGGCGTGCGCCAACGCGCGGTGCTCGGTGCTAAAGGGAGCGTGCCGGAC
>CAZJYV010000004.1:26788-27383 GCA_964550295.1 uncultured Clostridium sp.
GCTGTCGCTCATCCTCTTCGGCGACCTTGACATCAGCGTGCTCGACGAGCTGCCGCCGGGCAGAAAACCCGTCGTCACGCGGATTGTGCCGCAGGCGAAGAGGGATGATATGTATGCCTTCATCGAGGGCAAGATCAAAGACGGCGCGCAGGCGTTTGCAGTCTGTCCGCTCGTGGAGGAAAGCGATGCCCTCGAAGATGTGCTCAGCGCGCGGGATCTGTGCGGGGAGCTGACTGGTAAGCTCAGCGTCCGCGTGGGTCTCATCCATGGCAGGCTCGCCGAAAAGGAAGCCGTTGCGGAAGCGTTCCGCCGGGGCGAGATCGACCTGCTCGTGTCGACCACGGTCGTCGAGGTGGGTGTGGATGTGCCGCGGGCAAGCGTGATGGTAGTCGAAAACGCGGAGCGCTTCGGTCTTGCGCAGCTGCACCAGCTGCGCGGCCGCGTGGGACGCGGTGCGCAGGCATCCTATTGTTTTTTGTTGAGCGAGTCGGAGTCGGATGCGGCGCGGGAACGGCTTTGTGTGCTTGCGGCTACGAACGACGGTTTTGAGATCGCCCGCCGCGATCTCGAGCTACGCGGCCCGGGCGAGTTCCTC
>CAZJYV010000005.1:0-6122 GCA_964550295.1 uncultured Clostridium sp.
TGCTTACCGAAAACCCCCTTGATGGGACCCATAATCGCGCTGCGGAACACTAGCCCCTCGCAGAATGAGTTGACGATCGCTAACAGGAGGATCAGAGGAAGATGCGTTAAAAGCCGATCCGCACCGCTTGGCACTCGAAAGCCGGTCGTGGTGATGATGGAGAGCAGCACAGTGCCCAACATGATGCACAGCCCGGAAAGCATAGCCAGCTTACCCCAACGAACCCGATCTCCCTTGATCCCCAGCCAGAAGATCGCATCTGCTTTTATGTTCAGGTTGCCGGGTGACAGATATGCATGCGCTGGCGTTTTCAGCAGCAGCAACAAGGCGATGGCCACCGGCACAATCCCTGCAACCTTCACAGCAACGGAAGCCGCAATGTCGCAAAAGAAGCCTGCGCGGATGAACAGCGCGTTCCACCACGATGCGGAGCGGATCGCCGCTGTCATCCAGAAGGAGGCGTTGATCGTGAAGAGCACAAGAGCAAACCGCCACAGCGCGCGCCATTTTTTTACAATCAGACACAAAGCTGTCAGCGCGAGCAGAGCCGCCAGCTTCGCGGGCTGCACATATGCGCCGCTTAGGAGCAGATCCGGTGCGATAGAACCGAGCAAAACGATCATTCCGGCAAGAACATAAAGTGCGGTCATACAGCCTCCTTTTTGCGTTACGTTTTTTTGGACTCATGATTGGGCATGAACATCCGAAACCTTGTCCGATTTGATGCGTCAGACGATCGCGCCCCCTCCGCCGCTCACATCGTTTTTTTGATGTTGTGCGGGTTGACAGCAAACGGGGAGGGAGGGCGACCGATGATCGGCAAGCTGAATGTCGAAGGTTGCGCTAATTATCCGTTACGGCGTCAGCCGCGTCGGTCCGCGGAACAGGAACATTGCTTCCTTGATGGGGATGTTCAGCAGCAGCATCGTCAGCCTATCGACGCCGATGCCAAAACCGCCATGCGGAGGGCAGCCGTATTTGAAGAAATCAAGGTAAAATTTCACGTCTTCGCCAAGCCCGCGCTCTTCCGCCTGTTGGCGCAGCATCTCATACCGATGCTCGCGCTGTGCGCCTGTCGTGATTTCAACGCCGCGCCAGATCAGGTCATAACCCTGCGGGATTCCGTTCAGACGCATGTGGTAAAAAGCGCGCTTTTTTGCGTCAAAGTCCGTCACGAACAAAAACTCATGCCCGTAGACCTCCTTTGCGTAACGGCAGCCGAGCTGCTCGGCCTCGGTCGTCATGTCGTCCTGCTCCTCATCGGGAACGGTGTAGCCGTAACGTTCCTCAAGCGCGGCATAAAGATCGCGCAGACGGATCACCGGGAAGGGCAGGGAAGGGACGACAACCTTCATCCCGTATAACCGCTCGATCTCCTCCCCGTATCGCGTGCCGACTTCCGTGAGCATATGCGCAAGCAGCTCTTCCTCCATGTGCATCACGTCGCGGAACGATTCGATGAATGAAAATTCTATGTCGAAACCCGTGAATTCCGTCGTATGCCGGTTTGTATACGATTTTTCCGCGCGGAACACGGGCCCCGTTTCATAAATGCGTTCCAGCCCGCCTGCCATCGCCATTTGTTTATAAAACTGCGGACTCTGCGCGAGGTATGCCTTGCGGTCAAAATACTTCACCTCAAAAACATCCGCGCCGCTTTCGCTGGCGGCTCCGATCAGCTTGGGCGTATGGATTTCCACAAAGCCGCGCTCGGTCAGGAAGGCACGCATGGCCTGCGCCATGCAGGTTTGCACGCGGAAAAGCAGTTGCTCCCGCTCGCCGCGCATACCGATCCAGCGATAGTCGAGCCGGATGTCGACGGAAGAATCCTTGCCTAGGGGAATCGGCGCGGCGATGGATTCAATGTGTATGCCAGCAGGCATTATTTCGATGCCGTTGAGCTTCACACTTTCGTTCGCAACGGCGATGCCCTCCACGGTGACGACCGATTCCACCGTCAGCGCGTCGAGCGATTCTGCAAATTCCGGATGAGCAGCCTTGTCGACCGTCACCTGGATCTTTCCAGTCACGTCTCGCACGACCAGGAAGGCGATCGCCTTCTTATTTCGGATGTTTTCAACAAAGCCCTGTATTTTAGCGGGCTGATTGATCTTCAGATTTTTGATATGCGTCCTTTCCATAATATCCTCCAAATATTCCAAATGCAATGTTCTCTTTGCTAAACAGGCACGTATCCGCCCCGGCAAGATCTGCATGCCGCATCATACCACATCCCTTCAAAAACAAAACCCCACCGGTGCTAGGTAGACCGGCGAGGTCAATATCATCCCGTTGCGTTGCAAAGCGGGGTTTTTCTTCCTCACAGGCACAGCTTTTGCGCTTGCGCCTGTGACGAACCGTCAAGGCCAAGCGCTAAGCGTCATCATCCTGCCGGAAAACGAAACGGCGCATAAGAAACCTCATTTTGCTTAATTTTACTGATTCTAGCATCGAATGCGCTGAAAATCAAGCACAAACGCAGAATAATTAGGCGAACGGCCCGGTAGCACGATCGGAACCTTCGAATACTATGGAATGATGGGAAACATACGGGCTGTGCCGCATGTGCGGGCATGGCTTATGAAGGAGGATCACCATGTGCGGAATTGCGGGGATGTGCGCGTTTGATCGAGACTTTCTGATATCGGATGAAACCCGGCAAAAGAACCTCGCCATACTGGTTGCTATGCGGCAATCCGTCGCGCATCGCGGAAACGATCAAGCCGGTGAACTGCTTCGTGAACATATCGGTATGAGCCACGCGCGCCTGTCCATCCGCGATCTGTCAAAGGGTGTTCAACCGATCGTGCGCAACCGGGACGGGTACGAATACGCCATCGTTTACAATGGCGAAATCTACAACGCGGGCGAACTGACAGAAGAACTGGAAAGTGCCGGATATGCGTTTGAAACCGCCACCGACACCGAGATGATCCTCTACGCTTACATGCGGTACGGATGCGCATGCGTCGACAGATTCAACGGGATTTTTTCCTTTGCTATTTGGGATGGCGCGCAAAACCGGCTTTTTCTCGCGCGTGACCGGGTCGGCGTGAAGCCGCTGTTCTATGCCGAAAAAAACGGCGCGCTCCTGTTTGGATCGGAGATCAAGGCGCTGTTCGCGCATCCGGATTTGCGGCCGCGCGTGAACATGGGCAGTTTCCGCGAAATTTTCGGCATCGGCCCAGCCCGCACGCCCGGCTGCGGCGTGTTCGATGGCATCCGTGAAATCGAGCCGGGCTGCTATGCTCTGTTCAACGCGGACGGCATGCGGCATCATCAATATTGGGATATCGTGTCGCGCGAACACCCGGACGGTTATCCCCAAACGGTCGAGCATGTTTCTTGGCTGCTCCGGGATTCCATCCGCAGGCAGATGGTGTCGGATGTGCCGGTGTGCAGTTTTCTGTCGGGCGGCATCGATTCAAGCATCGTCACCGCCGTTGCGGCCAGCAGATTGAACGATGTCGGCGCGAAGCTGAACACCTATTCTTTTGATTTTGCCGGCAATGATACATATTTTCAACCAAGCGTGTTTCAGCCTGCGCGGGATCGCCCCTTTGTCGACATCCTTCTTGCGCGCATGAACGTTCATCATTCTTACCTGTTCTGTGATGAGGAGCAGCTCGCGAACCTGCTCGCAGATGCTATGAAAGCCAAGGATCTGCCGGGCATGGCGGATATTGATGCGAGCCTTCTGTATTTTTGCAGGCTCGTCAGCCAAACCAACAAGGTGGCACTCACTGGGGAGTGCGCGGATGAGATATTCGGCGGCTACCCTTGGTTTTACCGCGCCGACCTGATGGAGGGGGAGTGCTTTCCGTGGTCAAAAAACCTCGCTGTCCGCCAATGCCTGCTGCGGGACGACTTCATCAAAAAGCTGGAGCTGGCGGATTATGTGAATGACAGGTATCGGGAATCCCTTAGCAAGATGTCGCGTCTCCCTGGTGAAAGCGGAAAGGAACTCCGGCGCAGAGAAATCGCTTACCTCAACATCAAGTGGTTCATGCAGACGCTTTTGGATCGCATGGACCGCGCAAGCATGTTTACCGGTCTGGAAGCGCGCGTTCCGCTTGCGGACCACAGGATCATCGAGTACGTGTTCAATGTGCCGTGGAGCATGAAGTGCAGGGAGGGTGTGGAAAAATCCCTCCTGCGCGACGCGTTCGCCGATCTCCTGCCGCCGGAGATTCTGCTCCGAAAAAAAAGCCCCTATCCAAAGACCTATCATCCGAACTACGAGCGCCTCTTGAAAGAGAAGCTCACATCAATCCTTGCTGTTGCGGACCATCCGATCCATGCGCTTGTCGATGTCGATAAAGTGGAACGCTTTTTCGAGGCACCTGCAGAATACGGAAAACCGTGGTTCGGCCAGCTGATGGCAGCGCCCCAGATGACAGCATACATCATCCAGGTCGCTGAGTGGCTGCTTGCGTACCGCCCGGAATTCGTGGAGAGATAAGCGCGAAAAAACAGATTATATATTCCTTGACATGGTATTGCATAATTATGCGCCAAAGTAGTATAATCATCGCATTATATTATCGGAGGCAATGACATGGCAAAGGAAAAAATCGCGCTGGCTTATTCCGGCGGACTGGACACATCCGTTATCATCCCGTGGCTGCGGGAACATTATGATTGCGAGGTGGTTGCCGTCGCAATGGATGTCGGGCAGGGTGAGGAACTCGAACCGCTCAAAGAAAAGGCGATCATGACCGGCGCAAGCAAGATTTTCATTGAGGATGTGAAGGAAGAATACATCCGCGATTTCGTTTTTCCCACGCTCAAAGCAGGCGCGAAATACGAGAGCAAATATCTTTTAGGCACCGCCACCGCACGGCCCGTCATCGCCAAGCGGCTCGTGGAGATCGCCCTTCGGGAGGGCTGCACCGCGATTGCACATGGCTGCACGGGCAAGGGCAACGATCAGGTTCGATTTGAGCTGACCATCAAAAAGTTTGCGCCGGAAATGCGCGTGATTGCGCCCTGGCGTCTTTGGGATATCAAAGGCCGCAAAGAGGAGATCGAATACGCCAAAGAGAAGAAAATCCCCCTGCAGTTTTCCGCCGAGGAAACCTACAGCATGGATCGCAACCTCTGGCATCTATCACATGAGGGACTCGATCTGGAAAACCCCTGGAACGAACCGAAAAACAGCCTTTACATGATCGATACCGCGCCCGACAAGACGCCGGATGAGCCGGATTATATCGAAATCGGTTTTGAAAAGGGCATCCCTGTTTCCGTAAACGGGCAGATGCTCGACCCGGTTGCGCTTGTCGAAGCCTGCAATGCAATCGGGGCGAAGCATGCCGTGGGCATCGAGGATATGATTGAAAATCGCCTTGTGGGCATCAAATGCCGCGGCGTTTATGAAACGCCTGGCGGCACAATCCTGTACGACGCGCTCGAGTATCTCGAATCGCTGACGCTCGATCGCGACACAACGCATTTTAAGCAGCAGCTTGCTCAGCGGTATGCGGAAGTTGTATACGATGGCAAATGGTACACCCCGCTCCGCGAAGCGCTTGCTGCCGCGGTGGATGTTATGCAGCAAAACACCACGGGTGTGGCGCGCCTGAAGCTGTTCAAGGGCAGAACCTACCACGCGGGCGTAAAGAGTCCCTACAGCATGTACGACCCGATTCTCGCAACCTTTGAGGCGGACCAGATCTATAACCAGAACGATGCAGCCGGCTTCATCAGTTTGTTCAGCCTGCCCATCAAGGTGCGTGCGCTTCTTGAGAAGAAAAACGGCTGAAAGCCGCCATACGTATTGATTAAAACGGGAGCGTGATTCATGGATCAAACGGACAAGAAACTTTGGGGAGGCCGATTTCGGAAGGCAGCGGATGCTGTGATGGAGGATTTTCATTCCTCCATATCCGTGGATTGCCGCATGGCGCGTGAGGATATCCTGGGCAGCATCGCGCACGCCCGCATGTTGGGAAAGCAGGGGATCATCCCGCAAGCCGATGCCGGGCAGATCGAGGCGGGTTTGCGGGATATCCTCACGGATTATGAAAACGGAACGCTCGTCCTGCAAAAAAGCGCCGAGGATATCCACATGAATGTGGAGATGATCCTGACTGAGCGCATCGGCGAGGCGGGCAAGCGCC
>CAZJYV010000005.1:6132-16078 GCA_964550295.1 uncultured Clostridium sp.
GGCCGCAGCCGAAACGATCAGGTCGCGTTGGACTGCAGGCTGTATATGATGGGCGCAATCGACGCGACCGTCGGCAACATCCACACGCTGCAGGCATGCCTGCTCGACACGGCGCGCGCGCATACGCACGCTGTCATGCCCGGCTATACGCATATGCAAAAGGCGCAGCCGATCACGCTGGCGCATGATCTGATGGCGTATTTTGAAATGTTCCGGCGCGATGCTGAGCGCATGGCGGATTGTAAAAAGCGTACGGATTCCATGCCGCTGGGCGCGGGCGCGCTGGCAGGCAGCACCTATCCGCTCGACCGGGCGATGGTCTGCGAGCAGCTCGGGTTTTCCTCCCTTGCACGCAACAGCCTGGACGCGGTCAGCGACAGGGACTTCTGCATCGAGTACGCAAGCTGCGCATCCATCCTGATGATGCACCTTTCCCGTTTCTGCGAAGAACTGATTCTCTGGAGCACAGACGAATTCCGTTTTGTTGAGATGGATGACGCGTACGCCACAGGCTCTTCCATTATGCCGCAAAAAAAGAACCCGGATGTCGCGGAACTGATCCGAGGCAAGACAGGCCGCGTATATGGCGACCTAACGGCGCTGCTCACCATGATGAAGGGCTTGCCGCTCGCCTATAACAAGGACATGCAGGAGGATAAGGAGGCTGTGTTCGATGCGATTGACACCGTAAACGGCTGTCTGACTATTTTTCAGCGGATGTTCTCGACGCTGCGCTTTCACACGGACAGGATGTACAGCGGAGCGGGGCGCGGTTTTACAAACGCGACGGATGCCGCGGACTACCTCGTAAAAAAAGGCGTACCATTCCGCACCGCCCACGAGATCGTGGGCAGGCTGGTGCTCGCCTGCCTCAAGGATGGCAAGGCGATCGCCGACCTGTCGCTGAGGGAGCTGAAAGACCTGTCGCCTGCTTTTGAGGAAGATGTGTTTGACAGCATCTCCCTGCTTGCGTGCGTGGAGGGGCGCAGTCTGCCCGGCGGGCCCGCGGCGGCGGCGGTTGAAGCGCATATCGAAGAAAGCGCGTGTTGGCTCGCCGCACAAACGGAAAGCGGACGCGGCGAGCAGCCATAACAAGTACCTTCCGGCTGGTTGTGCGTTCGTTTGTATGCGTGTACCGCGCAGAAAATATAAAACACGGACAATCTGGCTTAAGGATGAATTTGAAATTCCGCGTGTTTCGCAGGACATGTCCATGCTGGGTACGTTAAGTCCCAACCCCTCCGACGCGCGATACGCAAAGGAATTGGGCTGAAAAGAGCCAGCGTCCCCTTTACGCTCGCGTGCGTGCGTCCGCTAAGTAAAAAACCGAACCTCCGGACGGTCAACCGTGCGGAGGTTCGGTTTTGTTTCAGAATGCGCGTTTATGTACAGCAGGATTCAAGCTCCAGACACCATGCGCGGCGCGGAACGATCATACGGCGGCGGATGTTGCTTTTGAACGCGTATTTTTCAGCAGCAAACGGCGAGAAACGGGAGGATGCCGCGCAGATTTGCTCCGTGGATTCCGATAAGGCCAGCAGGGCGCACAGCGTGCGGAAACAGGCAGTAAAGGCAAAACGCACATCGGTCGCATAACCGCGCCTTGCGGCGAGGTATCGCTCCTTCTCGATGAAAACGTTTTGCGCAACATCCTTTGCGCACGCGCAAGGCAAAGGCACGCAGCCGGCTAGTTTGCATTGGGCAACGGTATAGTGCGCACGGAAGTACGCATCAAGCTCGCGTTCGTAGGTGTCATGCTTTTTCAGGTTGTGGCCGAATTCCTGGTTATGAGGAAAACAGAAGGAATCCGTTATATAATGGCATAAAATCCCGAGGCGCAGCGCGTATTCGGGCGGAATATTCTCATTGCGCGGGATATGGTGTGCCGCGAGAACTTCGGCAAAAAGTTCGATCTCACATTGACATCTCGATGAAAAGTGCGGCAGCAGGATGATTTCCGGCATATAATCCGGCAGCACGTTACCCAGTACAAAAAGATCATGATCTAGGAAAATGCCTTCCTGCTCGAGTGCCTGGTGCAGCAAATGTCCCATGGCATGATGCGAAGCTTTCTTCATTCCATTCCTCCGTGATGATTTAGCCTGTATATCATAACACATGTGTGTGTGGAATAAATGATGAAAAGATCAAATTTGTATGTTTTTGACGAAAAAGTTTATGGAAACAGCCTGCGTTTGGCGTTTTCATCCTGCGAATGCAGCGCCCCAAACCTTGCGGCCTCATGTCAGGATATGGTACTATTCTTTTGAGATTCAGACACAAATTGGCAGTTCATGATGGTTGATGGGGGTATTCGTATGAAAAAAGGCTTACTTGCTCTCTTACTTGTGTGTTTTCTGATCCTGACCGCATGTTCGGGACCTGCCGCAGCCGTGACCGGCACGCCGGATGGTTCGGCGACGCCCGAGGGCAGCGCAACGCCGGACGGCGGACTTTTGCCAGGCAGCAGCCAGCCTGGCGCATCGGATGCGCAATCCAGCCCCGTGCCGAGCGCTGAGCCGACCGGCTCTCTGTACGATCCGAGCATATTCGTTATCCAGGCGGCCGGATCGTGGCAGATAGAACTTGCGGAGGGGTATTACGCGAATTATGAATGCGAAATCTATCTGCATAAGATCGATGCCAATGACAACCGCGTTTCCACAGGTACATATCAGGGCTATTTCTGGATGAACTGCACGCTGGATACGTCCGAATACATCAGCGAAATGTTGGGCGGCGTGCCGATCGACCTGACCTTCGATGCAGGCGGCGAGATGCTGAGTGACAACTTCGGCATCTATTTGAACACAACCGACGATAAGGCGTGGGTCGATTATACCATACCGGACGCAAACGGCAATCCGTTGCCGCTCACACGGGATACGCCCGTCGCCAAGGGCAGCTTTGCGGTCGTTTCAAAAGGCTTGTACCTTGAGGCGCATGCCAGTGGTGCGCAGGGCGAAACGGTTGATTATTCCGACTATCCTGCGGATCAGCAGTACGACATGAGCTATGTCGTGCATATGGACCCCGATTCATCTGAATCAGGCGGCGCGCGCAAAGTAGTTTTCTATATAACGGACGCGAGCGGCGTGACCGCTATGGTTGAGGGAACGATGACGCGCCTGCCCGGTTATCCGGATGATGTGTCGGACTACCTCAACTCGCAGTCGTATCAGGACGCTTCCACGAAGCATTTTGAGGAATGAGGGAGTTCAACATGGATGCTGCGCTGGGCATCGGTATTAAAGGGTACGGAACCGTCACGGTGGATGACAGCCTGACGGCGCAAGCGCTGAATAGCGGAGATCTGCCTGTATTCGCTACGCCTGCGATGATCGCCCTGATGGAAAAGACCGCGGCGGACAGCGTGCGGGCATACCTTTCGCCAGAAAGCACGAGCGTGGGGACGCTGGTGCAGGTCGAGCATGTTTCTGCGACGCTCACGGGCAGCGTCATCCGTTGCGAAAGCGAGCTGATCGGGCTTGACGGAAGAAAGCTGTGCTTTACCGTTGCGGCGTATGACGAGGCGGGTCTCATCGGACGCGGAACGCATGAGCGCTTCATCGTCGACCGGATCAAGTTCATGGAAAAGGCATCGATGAAGGGGCGTTAGCGCGAGAATGCCTCCCTGTCTGCCATCTTTTTATGAGCGGCTTGTGTTAAACCTCTGTAAAGCTTAACACAGCCGCTCTTTTCTTCCTCTCCGTTTTGTGATAATATTTATTTTTGTTGTGAAAATTGAACGGAGGGTGGATATGGTCGGTCGGTATATCAGCGATTTAAAGCGTGAATTTTCGGGCTACAACTTCTCAAAGCTGCTTCAGGATCTTTTGGCCGGCGTTACGGTTGCCGCCGTTGCGCTGCCGCTTGCGCTGGCCTTTGGCATATCCAGCGGAGCTGATGCGGCCGCAGGTTTGGTCACCGCCATCATCGGCGGATTTCTGATGAGCCTTCTCTCCGGTGCTTCCTATCAGATTTCCGGGCCGACGGGGGCGATGACGGCCGTGCTGATCACGGTGGTGGCTAAATACCAACTGCACGGCATGTTCGTCACCTGCCTGATCGCAGGCGTCATGCTGTTGTTGTGCGGCGTTTTCAAACTCGGCAGGCTCGTTGATTACATTCCGATACCCGTCATCACAGGGTTTACTTCGGGTATCGCGCTCGTCATCGCGCTGGGCCAGATCGATAACCTGTTCGGGACGATCTCTGCCGGGGAGTCCATCGTGCAAAAACTCGGCTCCTATTTTACGCTCGGCTTTCCCGTAAACTGGGCGAACCTGTTCGTGGGACTCGGTGCAGTCGCCGTGATGCTCGTCTGGCCCAAAGCGTGGAGTGCAAAGGTTCCCGCTTCCCTGGCGGCAATCGTCGCGGCGATTCTGGCTGTTGTTCTGCTCCAACCCGATATCCCCACCGTGGGAAAAATCCCACAGAGTATTTTATTGAGCGACCACCTGACCTTGGACGCGCTTTCGCTCAAGGAATTGCCTTCCTTCCTTTCGCCTGCGTTTTCGGTGGCGGCGCTTGCGATGATCGAAAGCTTGCTGTGTGCTTCCAGCGCCGCGCGCATGAAAAAGCAGGGATATGACGCGGACAGGGAACTGCTCTCACAGGGCATCGGCAACATCGTGCTGCCCTTTTTCGGCGGCGTTCCGGCGACCGCCGCGATCGCGCGCACGAGCGTTGCCATCAAATCCGGCGGACAGACGAGGCTGACGGGGATTTTTCACTCTCTCGTGCTGCTGCTTTGCGTGTTTGTCCTGTCACCGCTGTTTCAAAATCTGCCCCTTTCCGCCCTTTCGGGCGTGCTCATCGTTACGGCATGGCGGATGAACGACTGGGAGAACATCAGGCAGTACTTCGGAAAAAAGATGAAAGGGCCGATCATCAAGTTTTTCGTCACGATGGCGGCGACGGTCGTTTTCGATCTCACGCTCGCAATCATTTTTGGCATCGCCGCTGCTCTCATCGTGTTTGTGTACAGGGTTTCCAAGCTTGAGGTCACAAACTCGCGCGTGGAAAACGACAAGATGCACCTGAGCGACGCGGATGTCGAGGGATCGTGCGGCAGCGCGGTGGTTGTGTATGTTGCGGGGCCGATGTTTTTTATGAATTCCAAAAAACTCGTCCGGGAACTCGAAAGCGTGACCGGGTACGGAACAGTCATTCTTTCGATCAGAGGGGTGCCGATCATCGATATCAGCGCGATCTCAGCCCTTGCGGACTACTGCGATGCATGCGCGCTCAACGGCGTGGAGTTGGTTGTTTGCGGCGCGCAGGACAAGGTGCTCGACAAGCTGAAAACCTGCGAACTCTATGATAAAATAGGCGAACAGCGTTTTTACAGGAGCGTGGATAGGTTCCTCATGAATATGTGCTGCGCGCGATGAAGCGGTCGAGGAGAGGCGCGCCGTGCTCGAACATGCAGAATCAACCGGCAGGAAGGGCATTATGAATATTATCGAAAAAAAGAACGCTCTGGTATCTGCGGTTTCGGAGCTCGGACATGTGAAATCAATCGGTCAGAGTGGAAATTTGGATGAGATCCCCAAGTCGGGCGAAAGCGACATCGACCTTTTCGTACTATGTGATGAACTTCCCGACCCGGATGTGAGGAGGGCAATTTATGGCTTGCGGGAGGAGTTGTTTGCCGAGTGTCGGATACAGGCCTGCGAAAACGGACCGTGGGGCACCGGCGACGTGTTAATCGTCGACGGCGTGGAAGTGATGTTCATGTACTTCACCGTGCGGGAAATGCGGCGCTACATCGATGAAGTCCTGGCCGGAAAAAGACTGTCGAACGAAGGGGATTTCTACCCCACTGGAAGGGTTGCTACGGTCCGGAACATCAACGTGCTGTATGACGAATGCGGGGATTTACAAACGCTTCAGGATTTGACGCGCACATATCCCAGCGTGCTTGCGAAGGAACTGTTTGCGTACCACGCGCGATGCGCGATCGATGAGGAGGATTTCGGGCGGGCGCTGCGCCGCAAGGACGTACTCTTCTGCCATCAGGTTCTTGAAAATGCGCTGGACCATTATTTGCAGGCGCTCTATGCCTTGAATCGCGTTTACTTTCCGGGCAGAAAGCGGGCGGAACAGCATATCGGTTCGTTTGCGCACAAGCCAGCGGACTGTTACGGGCGGCTTGTGCAGGTCGTCAGGAAAGGGGCGGATGCCAACACCATTGCGCAGTCCGTCATGGAATGGCGGGCACTGCTCGCCGAGCTAATAGAATACCAAACATCCCTTGACATTTTGTCACAACTTGATATACTGAATGCGTAAAATCAGGGAAGGCGGTAGGTTGATGTCGGTCTTGGGCATAGAGGTCAGCCCCAACTGAATCATTGCAAAAGGAGCGCTTATGCGGCTTATTCGCATGTGCGTTGCTTTTGAGAAATACGCCTAAACAGACTGCTTAATCACAAACGGATCTTGAGCAGCACGGTATCAGGCCGTGCTGCTTTTATGTCCGCGGGGGAGCGTTGCGTGTATCCGGCGCGGCGTATCTCTCCGCGGACATTTGATATTGAGAAAGGAACATGCATCCTATGAATCAAAAGCACACACTGGAATTCGACCTGATCCTGGAAAGGCTCAGCGCGCTTGCCTATACGGAAAAAGCCAAGGCGAAATGCCTTTCACTGACGCCCTGCCTCAACGAGCGGGAGGCGAAGCGCCTCATGACCGAAACTACTGAGGCAAAGCGCATCGTCGAGGCGGCGGGTTCGCCGCCGTTGAGCGCCCTGACGGATATCGACAGGCTCATCGTGCTCGTCGAGGCGGGAGATATGCTCGCGCCGGAGCAACTCGAGCGATTTTCGATGTTTGCCGCTTCCTGCAGAAGGCTCAAGCAGTACCTGAAGCGTGCAGAATCGACCGGCAGCGAAATTGCGTTCTATGGCGGCAGCATCTTGGAGCTTTCCGGCCTTCAATCCGAAATCGACCGTTGCATCCGGGGCGGGCAGGTGGACGACCGCGCTTCCGGCGACCTTTACGAGGTTCGCATGCGCATACAAAATACTGCCGAGCAGATAAGGGGCAGGCTGAACTCCATCCTCGCAAAAAATAAAGCATGGTTTTCGGACAGCTTCGTGTCCATGCGGGGCGGGCGCTACACATTGCCCGTCAAACGGGAGCATAAAAACAGCCTGCCGGGTACGGTGGTCGAAATATCCAACACCGGCGGAACTTGTTTTATAGAACCCGCGTCGGTCGCGCGTCTCCAGCAGGAACGGAACATGCTCGACATGCAGGAGGAAAACGAGGTTCGCAAGGTACTTTATACGCTCACCGCGTTGGTCGGCGACGCGCTACCGGATATCCGCCGCAACATCGAGGCGATGGAAACACTCGATTTCCTCTTTGCCAAAGCGGGACTGAGCCTGAATATGAAGGCTTGTGCGGTGACGCTTTGTGCGCAGCGGAGCATGCGCATCCATAACGCACGGCATCCCCTTTTGGATGCGGCAACCGCCGTTCCATTGCATTTTGAGCTGGGGAACGGCACGCGGGGCGTGGTGATTACAGGGCCGAACACGGGGGGCAAAACGGTTGCGCTCAAAACAGTGGGTCTTCTTTCCCTCATGGCGCAGAGCGGTCTGCACGTGCCGGCGGACGCGGACAGCGTTTTTGCTTTGCACGATCAAATTCTGTGCGACATCGGGGACGGGCAGAGCATTGCCGAAAACCTCTCCACATTTTCCTCGCACATGAAGAACATCATTGAAATCCTCGGAAGCGCGACGGGAGATTCGCTGGTTCTGCTGGATGAACTTGGCTCAGGCACGGACCCGGCGGAAGGCATGGGTCTTGCCGTTGCGATTTTGGAGGAGCTTTGCCGCCGCGGCTGCCTGTTTGTCGCTACGACGCACTACCCCGAGGTCAAGGCGTTTGCAAACATGCGCGAAGGGCTGACGAACGCGCGTATGGCCTTTGACCGACAGAACCTCAAGCCGCTTTATCGGCTCGAGATGGGCGAGGCGGGGGAGAGCTGCGCGCTGTATATTGCCAAGCGCCTCGGCATGCCGGAGCATATCCTGGCCAACGCGGGACAAACGGCTTACGGAGCTGCCAGCCCTGCTACGATCGCGCCCTTAGCTTTTACGGAAGCGCCCGAACGGCGCACGAGGGCGACAGCGCCGCGCGTGGTTCGCGAAACGCCGCACAAGGTTGTGTCTGAGGATGCGCTTCGCTTTCATATCGGGGATAGCGTGATCGTTTTTCCGGAAAAAGAAACGGGTATCGTGTATGCGCGCGCCAATGAGGCGGGCGAGGTGGGCGTGCAGGTCAAAAAGGAAAAAAGGCTGGTGTCGCACAAGCGCATCAAGCTGCGCATACCCGCATGCGAGCTATATCCGGATGACTACGATTTTTCAATCGTGTTCGATACCGTCGCCAACCGGAAAGCGCGCCATCTGATGGGCAAACGCCATGTGGAAAACAATGTCGCCGTTGTGCGGGAAGGTGACCGGACATCCGGCCTCATTAATCCTATTGATTGAAGTGCGGGGATGTTTCGGATATAGTGAATCGCATATACGGATGGATTGCGGGGTTATGAATATGAAAAATATGATGATGTTAAAGTCGCTTCTCTCTTTGCTGCTGATATTGGCGTTCATCCCGTGCACGGGCGGCTGCGGCCTCATCGCGCAGAATGCAGCGCCGGGAGGGCAGGGGAACGGTTCTGTTCCAACTGAAACCGCGGTGCTTGTAAAGACTCCGGTGCCAACGCAGGAACAGCAGCTCGAGGCAACGTGGGTGATCGAGATCGACGACACGCAGCAGATCACGGATGAGATGGGACTTATCTGGAATTACACGCTCACGCTCCATGCTTCAAAGCCGGGCGGCACGGATATTGTCGGCGATTATGAAGGCGAAGCCGTGCTGTCCATCGAGCCTGATTTCGAGTCTGCAAAGCAGCTTGCCGCAAGCGAGGGAACGATGCTTTTGTCGATGCTCTTCCGCTTCCATGCAGAGTGCGAAAGCCTTTCTTTCGAGGTGATCCCGTTCAGCCAGGACGAGTATGCGGCCCGGATGAAGCAAGCCAATCCGGATAATCCTCTCGCTGGGCTGAACACCGGCGAGGCGACGGACTTTTTCGCGATTGCGTCCGCTGCGTTCACAGCTACGCAGGAACCCGTAACCATGACCATTGAGGACGACGGGGAGATCCGTACGGGTACTGGGCCGGGCAGCACCATGGAGGTGTCCGTCCCCACTGAACTTTCAACGGATGGCGCGAAGGCTTATTGCTTCTTCTATAACACGCCGCATCCGCTTGCGCGCGCGTTCCAGGGGATCGTAACGGGGGATGTGCTTCCATAAGCATCCCGTCCGTTTTCCGCGGGTAAAACTCAGTGGGCGTTGTTCTGCGCCGCGTCCATCACGCAGTCGATGGCAAGCACCACTGCCAGAGCGAGGGTCGCATCTCGCGCATCGATGATATCCAGCTCATAACAGTCCCCCCAGGACATCCATTGTTTGTGGATGGATACGATCGGGTTTCCGTTTTGCGTAATTTGATAGTCGTGCGCCATAAAGCTGCCGTCTATCTCCCAGCCGAGACCATCTATGCGATACCGCGGACGAAGCAGGGTGAACTCCTTCACGATTTCGGCAACCTGTGTTCCGCCGACATAGACGAAAAACTTGGGAAGGAAGCTGAACACCTTCTGCTGGACGAAAGCAACCTCCATTCCGGACGGATCGCTGACATGCAGCTTTTTGCCCCAGGAAAAGAACTCTCCCTCCACAAAATAACGGTCCGTTCCGTATTCATCCTTGGCGGTGAACTTATCCACCCAGGAAAACACTCTCTGGTGCATGTATAGTTTCACGGCGTATCTCCTTTCCTTGATCAAAACGCGCAACGCGCTTGTCAGTCAGTATAGCACGCGCCCATGCGGCGGGCAACGCAATACCCGAT